>NZ_JAVHZY010000015.1:0-111388 GCF_031119655.1 Phocaeicola sp. GP0067 | reverse complement strand
GCACGCGCGTATAAGGACGGAAAAAAGGAAGGGGCCCATACGAAAACAGCAGACGGAAAACAAGAAAAGACGGAAAAGAAGCAAGCCCGAAGGACAATCGGACACCGCAAGCCAGGGCAGGGCAAGGAATGGACAGGAAAACAGCTACGAAAAACGCAGTACGATATACACAACACACAAGTGAGTTTTCAAAAACTATTGCCACTGCTGAAAAACTCCAGGAAAGAAAAAGCAGAGAAGAATGTCCTTATTCAAGTACGCGCCAACCAGAGTCTGAATGTAAAATTCATAAAGAAGACTACATATTTTGCACCTCCCCCTCTACCGCACATATACACTTGATAATTATTATTTGAAAAAAGTTCTATAATAATTTGGTTTATATTATAAACTATATTACATTTGTAAAGTATTTAAGCAAAATAAACTTTTGTCATTCAACCTATAAAACATCATAACAATGAAAACAAACACAATATTTTACAAGAAGCGTGCCACTATCCTGGCATGCGCCACACTAGCTATTCCGAGATTTGCTACTGAAAGTATAGCACAGACCACTAACTTTATATCACCATAAGTAAGAAATAAAGCCTATGAAAACAAACCAAAACAACGAAAAGACAGTTCCAACCCAGGAACAAATCGAAGCAGCATGCCGGCAAAGTGCCCGTCATTTTTGGAATTGGCTCACTTGGTCATTAGTCTATTATGTGGTAATAAACCTGTTTCTTATAGCTATAAACTGGTTTACCAGTCCACACTACTGGTGGGTACTATGGGTGATAGCAGGCTGGGGAATCAGCTTGCTGATGACAGCCATAGAAAAAAGCATCAAATATTAATCAATCACAAACTAAAAAGAAAAAACAGTATGGAAGAAAGAAAATTGAATGAGAAAGAGAGTTTGGAACTCATCGCTCAAATGATTCAGAATACAAAAAACAGGCTAGAAACCAATTGTGGCATGCCATTCCTCTTTTGGGGATATACCACCCTCTTTGTCAGCCTGCTGGTCTGGTTTCTGGTAGTAACTACCGGGAATTATTATTGGCAATACCTATGGTTCTTACTCCCTATCATCGCAGGAACAGGAACTTACCTCTCTACACGTAATCAGCAGCCGGGTATCAAGACTCATTTGGACAAAGTAATCAATTATATTTGGTTGGTATTCGGCATAACCGGCTTTCTGATATCCATGCTCGCCATGTTTTTCTGGCAACTTCCCATCCTGTTCATAATCCTTCTGCTGATGGGCATGGGGACTACACTAACAGGACTGGTGGTAGGTTATAAAACTGTCACTATTTGCGGCACACTGGGAGCGTTAAGCTCCATCGGATGCCTTTTTTATCCAGGTCCAAACCAGATATTAATCTTCGCTCCTGTCTTTATTTTCATGATGGTTATTCCGGGACATGTATTGAATCATGCTGCCCGTAAACAAAAAAAATCGTAACTTTGCGCCTATGTTCAAAGAATTGAATCCATTACTACATTCCGAACTGAGACTTGCCGTGATGTCCATACTGGTTTCAGTGGAAGAGGCCGAGTTCAGCTATCTGAAACAACAGACAGGAGCGACGGCAGGTAATCTGAGTGTGCAAATAGACAAGCTGAACAAGGCTGGCTATGTAGAAGTCATCAAGACTTTCAAGGGGAAAATGCCTTGTACCATTTGTAAGATTACACTAAAAGGGCTTGAAGCCTTTGAAGAATATGTAGACGCATTAAAAAGCTATATAAACATAAATACATAACAGATCATATCATTATTTGTCACATCCACAAACCTGTTTGAATAAATACTGTTTAACATCTTGATTGACAAGTATTCTGGAACTTACCATCCCAAGATGATTATATGGGATAACTTTCTATTATCCCATATAATTTTTTAGAATAAACACCATAATAAAAGGTTTTGTAAATTTGTACCCGGAAGAGAGAACATCCTCTCCCACAAAAGTGTTTATATTATACAAACTTTAAATAATAGAATTATGGAATTTGTAACGAATGAAAAGCTGACAATCGTAGGCGCTGCCGGAATGATTGGATCGAACATGGCTCAAACTGCTATCATGATGGGTCTTACTCCCAATATTTGTTTGTATGACCCATACGCTCCCGGCCTGGAAGGTGTGGCAGAAGAACTATACCATTGCGGTTTCGAAGGCATGAACATCACATTCACTTCCGATATCAAGGAAGCTTTGACCGATGCTAAATATATTGTAAACTCAGGTGGTGCGGCACGTAAAGCCGGCATGACCCGTGAAGACTTGCTGAAAGGAAACGCAGCCATCGCTGAAGAATTCGGAAAAAATGTAAAGGCCTACTGTCCGGACGTAAAACATATCGTGGTTATTTTCAATCCGGCTGATATCACCGGTCTGATCACCTTATTATATTCAGGTTTGAAACCATCACAAGTTACAACCCTTGCCGCTCTTGACTCTACACGCTTGCGCAGCGAATTGTCCAAGCATTTCGGCATCGCTATGGATAACGTAGAAAACTGCCGCACATATGGCGGTCATGGTGAGCAGATGGCTGTTTATGCTTCTACCGCTAAAGTAAACGGAAAAGCATTACTTGATATCATCGGCACTGATGCTTTGACAAAAGAACAATGGACCGAAATACAACAAAAAGTAACTAAAGGCGGTGCAAACATCATCAACCTGCGCGGCCGCTCTTCTTTCCAAAGCCCGTCCTATGTTTCTATCGAAATGATTGCCGCCGCTATGGGAGGAAAACCATTCCGCTGGCCTGCAGGAACTTACGTATCCAATGGTAAGTTCGACCATATCATGATGGCCTGGGAAACTTCCATCACCAAGGATGGCTGCCACTTAAAAGAAGTGAAAGGCACGCCCGAAGAAGAAGCCGCATTAGAAAAAAGTTATGCACATCTTTGTGCTTTGCGTGATGAAGTGATTGCTATGGGAGTACTTCCTCCAGTTTCCGAATGGAACAAACTGAATCCTTATATTAAATAATTCTGATTACAATATTCCGTTAAAAACATCGCCGGGTTCACCCTTGGCGATGTTTTTTTTGTATCTTCGCACTCGCAATGATAGACCAACCCACCATAGACCGGATACTGGATGCCGCACAAATTGTAGATGTGGTATCCGAGTTTGTCACTCTGCGGAAACGCGGTGTGAATTTTGTCGGACTTTGTCCATTCCATGATGACAAAACCCCTTCATTCTATGTATCACCGGCCAAAGGATTATGCAAATGCTTCGCCTGTGGCAAAGGTGGAAATGCTGTCCATTTCGTTATGGAACACGAGCAGATGACCTATCCCGAAGCACTACGCTGGCTGGCAAAGAAATACAATATAGAAATAAAGGAACGCGAATTGACCGATGAGGAGAAACAAGTACAAAATATACGGGAAAGTCTCTTTGTTGTCAATGAGTTTGCCCGCGATTATTTTCAAAATATCCTCTACAATCACGCTGACGGAAAAGCCATTGCCATGTCTTATTTCCGCCAACGGGGCATCCGTGACGATATTGTCAAGAAATTCCAATTGGGATACAGCACTACCGCTCCTGACGCATTGGCACAAGAAGCCATGCGAAAAGGATATAAAAAAGAATTTTTGCTCAAGACCGGACTATGCTACGAAAAAGAAGATGGCAGTTTACGCGACCGTTTTTGGGGACGTGTGATATTTCCATGGTTTAACATCAGCGGAAAAGTGCTTGGCTTCGGCGGACGTGTACTGGACAGCCGTACCAAGGGAGTAAACCAAAAATACGTCAATTCGCCCGAATCCGAAATTTTCAGTAAACGAAAAGAACTATATGGCATTTATCAGGCTAAAGCTGCCATTGTAAAAGCCGACTGTGTTTACATGGTAGAAGGATACACCGATGTAATTGCCATGCACCAGTGCGGGCTGGAGAATGTGGTGGCCAACTCGGGTACAGCATTGAGCGAACAACAAATCCGGTTGCTACACCGCTTCACCTCCAATATCACCTTATTATATGATGGTGACGAAGCCGGTATAAAAGCAAGTATCCGAGGCATCGATATGTTACTTGCAGAAGGCATGAATATCAAAGTGCTGCTTCTGCCTGACGGAGATGATCCCGATAGTTTTTCCAGAAAACACAATGCCACGGAATTCAGAAAATACATTGATGATCACGAAGAGAACTTTATCCGTTTCAAGACCAACCTTTTACTAAAAGACGCACAAAGGGACCCCATCAAACGGGCCGGATTGATATCGGACATGGCACGAAGTATCGGACTGATTCCGGATAAAGTAATTCGATATACCTGCTTGACAGAATGTGCTACCCTCTTGAACGTAAACGAGCAAATTATTTTAGACGAGATCAAAAAGCATCTGCTTCAACGGGATGATAACTATCTGGAACAAATCAAGAAAGAAAAAGACGCATCCGCCACTACCGGCTCTCTGCCTCCAGCGGATACTCCTTTTCCTGCCGGCAGCATACCTCCTGCCGATATGCCCCCCCTAGGCGTGGATGATAATGTTCCCCCTCCGTTTCCTCCTGCAGAAGCAGAAGCGGGATATCAATCGTATATTCCCCAAGAAGGACGGGAAAAGTACGTTTTTTATGTAAAAGAGCAGTTACTGCTTCAAACTTTGATACGCCACGGAGAGAAAGTCATGTGCTATGTAGAAACGGAAGAAAATACGGAAACTCCTCTTACTGTGATAGAATATATTTCTATGGATTTGAAACAGGATGAATTACAGTTCCATAATCCGTTGCACCGGAAAATACTGGCAGAAGCAGAAGCTCATCTGCATGACCCCAACTTCACGGCAGAGCGTTATTTTCTGGCTCATCCCGATCCTACAATCAGCAAACTGGCGGCAGATATGATAAATGATCGTTACCAACTGAGTAAAAGCAATTCACAAGCGATGGTTAAAGATGAAGAACGCTTACACGAATTGGTACCGCACCAACTTATCGACTTCAAACTTGCCATATTAGAAGAGGATATGAAATATACGCTGCAAGCATTGAACAAACCTGAAGTAGTAGCCAATGCCGATAAATGCCTTGAAGTTATGGCCCACTTTAAAGAATTAAGTGAATTACAAAAAATTATGGCCAAGCGTGCCGGCGACCGGGTAGTACTAAAATAAAGGCATAACTCCTTATCGGTTATGCCGTATCAAATTCATAAATTCCTCACGTGTTTTAGCCTGGTTAAACGCACCAGTGAAATCAGAAGTAGTAGTAATGGCATTTTGTTTCTCCACCCCGCGCATCTGCATGCACATGTGCTTGGCTTCGACCACTACCATCACTCCCAGCGGATTCAAGGTTTCCTGAATACATTCTTTTATTTGCAGTGTCATACGTTCCTGTACCTGCAACCGATGAGAAAACACATCCACTACCCGGGCAATCTTACTCAAACCGGTGATATAACCATTGGGAATATAAGCAACATGTGCCTTTCCATAAAACGGAAGCATATGGTGTTCGCACAAAGAGAAGAAATCAATATCTTTCACGATAACCATCTGACTATACTCTTCTTTGAATTTAGCTCCCAACAAAATGGCATGCGGATCTTGTTCATAACCGCGTGTCAATGTCAGCATAGCTTTGGCTACGCGCTCAGGAGTTTTCAGCAATCCTTCTCTTTCTACATCTTCACCCAATAGGGATAAAATACTCTGATAATGGCCTTTCAACTGTTCAATTTTCTCTGCTGACCATTCGGGATGCAATAGTTCTTCCATGTTATTAGTCCAGGGGAATATTAATTTGTTCACGAACAATAGATACTTCTTTAAAAACACCGGTAGCCTTCAGACGGCGCATGGCGGCATCCGCTTCCTCAATACTGCGGAAATCACCTACACGACACAGCCAACGAGGAGGCTGGAAATAGGCATAGACAGGCATATCGGGAAACTCCTCTTTCACCTTGGCAGCCACATTATTAGCTTCATTACGAGCCACCCGCGAATTGTTTCCTGCATAGACCTGAACCCGATACCCTCTGGCTTTCAACATTTTCTGCTCACCTCCCGTAACATTCCCTGTATAGATACTACCAATCAAGCCTGTTATTTTAGGATCTTGACGGATGGTTACAGTACCTTCTCCGGCACGGTTACGCTGCAAGCTTTCTACTATGTTCTGCTGTGCCAAAGCGGAAAGTCCGAGACTCAAAAAGAGTAGGATAAAAATGTATCTCATGTCGTTTTATGAATTTAAGTAAATCATCACAGATTACTCAGATTTCCACAGACGATTTTATGATTCTTTATCTGTGTAAGCTTGAGTAATCTGTGATGAAATTAATTATTTGAATGCATCGATAATGCCTTTGAAGTCAACAACTTTCAAAGCAGCACCACCAATCAAGCCACCGTCTACGTCAGGGTTAGCAAACAATTCTTTAGCATTAGAAGGCTTGCAGCTTCCACCATAAAGGATTGAAGTATTATCAGCAACTTCTTTACCATACTTGTCGGCAATCAAAGAACGGATAAACGCGTGGATTTCCTGAGCCTGTTCAGCAGTAGCAGTCTTACCTGTACCAATAGCCCAAACCGGTTCGTAAGCCAAGATAATCTTACTAAAATCTTCGGCAGACAAAGAGAATACCGATGCCAACTGAGCAGCAACTACTTCATTTTGTTTGTTAGCTTCACGCTCTTCCAATACCTCACCGATGCAGAAGATAGGCTTCAAGTTATTAGCCAAAGCCAATTTAACTTTTTCTTCCAGGATTTCCACAGTTTCGTGATAGTAAGCACGACGTTCCGAGTGACCCAGAATTACATATTCAGCACCTGTAGAAGCTACCATTTCAGCAGAAACCTCACCGGTATATGCACCTGATACTTTATCTGCACAGTTTTCTGCACCTACACCAATTACAGCCTTGTCAACAATAGGAGTAACAGAAGCCAAGTGAATAAACGGAGTACAGATTACCACATCACAATTAGGTTTGTCAGCAGCCAAAGCTTCATTCAATTCTTTTGCCAGAGCAATACCTTCCTGAAGGTTCTTGTTCATTTTCCAGTTTCCTGCAACAATGTTTTTTCTCATTTTGTTTGTTTTATTAAAGGGTTAATGAAATTATTTTGTTCGATTCTCTTTCAATTTCTTTTTCCTATGAAAATGCTCCCAAATGACATCCACCATGCTGAAAAACAACAACGGAAAGACAAACCATGCCAATACCAGCACCACTTTATGACTGAAAGTCTTTTCATTGATTTGTGCCAAAGGCAGTTTTTCCAGCCTGTCGGTCAGCACATATTCATCGGGCAGACTATTTACACTCCACTTGTTTATAACCACTCCGTTCTTCAGCAACATCAGTCCGGGATTAGAGCGTATCATGGTTTTCAGTGTAATGTCATCCATCAGGCAGAAAGGATACTCGGCTCCCGTACGCTCCTGCCAGTCTTCAATATCACTATCGGGTGATGAGGTAAGACAATAGAATTGATATCCATGCTCCACACTATAATCATACAGTTCATTTATCAGGTCAATGGTACTATCATCCGCCTGGCTCAGCTGATGCGCCACCAACAGAAAGGTATAATTATCATCATCCAGTACTTCATCGGTTATATCTTCCCCGTCTTCTTGACGAATAATGGAAAAGTCATGAATAGGCGGTTCGTATCCTTGTTCCTTCACCATCGTTTTGGAATCCACAAAAGTCCATGTGCTATCAGGATAATTTTCTAATGTAAACTCTTTCTCCACTCCATCTTTTTGAAGAATAAAACGGGTCTCATAAACAGTAGGCTTCTCTCCTTCCGGAATTTCCATCCCTTTACGTATATCTGCCCCGATATGATAAGGGCGGAAATCAAAGACAGGCAACTCACGGTAACAATACAAAGTCATCCCCGAAATATAGAGAAACGTATACATAGCCACCAACCAATCGAAACGCTTGGTCACCAAAGGAGTTATACGGTTTCCCCATTTAAAAACGGACACCGCCGCTATCAACAAAAGTACATTCTTCCCAAAAGTTTCCCAATTAGTCAAAGTCACAGCATCACCGAAACATCCACAATCCGATATCGGATTGGAAAGAGCCAACCATAAGGTGAGCGGAGTCATCACCCCCATGATAAGCACAACAAACAAGGTGGTCATTCTCCTGCGGATACCAAACAAAAGATATACTCCTAAACAAAACTCGACCATTGCCTGCAATACAGACGCCAGAAACGGAAGAAAGGCAGGCACCGAAGCAGCCCAACCGAAAACCTCCAAATAATCCTGAATTTTATATTGAGTACCCAGCGGATCTACCGCTTTGACAAAACCGGAAAATATAAATACTGCCGCCAGCAAAAAACGGCAGGCGTTTGTCCAGATTCCAATGATACTATGTAACTGTTTACTCTCCAAATTCCAACTTGATCAATCCGAATACAGAATAATTAATCATATCCATATAGTTGGCATCAATGCCCTCTGATACCAATGTAGCTCCATCGTGACCTTCAATCTGCTTGGTACGATAGATTTTCATCAAAATCAAATCAGTATACGAACTGACACGCATGCTGCGCCACGCTTCGTCATAATCATGATTTTTGGCCAACATCAGTTCCAAAGCCTGTTTGGCATACCGGTCATACAATTCCAAAGCACGCTCTTCAGTCATGTCATCCGTTTCAGCATATCCCAGTTCCAATTGGACCAAGCCGATTATTCCATAATTTACAATAGCGATAAACTCCGAACGGATACCTTCATCCACCATCGCCACCCCTTTGGTTTCAATGCTACGAATACGGTTTGCCTTGATAAATATCTGATCGGTAACAGATGAAGGGCGCATGATACGCCATGCTGCACCGTAATCGTGCAGTTTTTTCGCAAACAAATCACGGCAAATAGCTATCACATGTTCAAATTGTTGTTTCGTATCTTTCATCACACTCTATGATTAGGCGGCAAAGTTACGCATTTTTCTGCTTAAGCGTAAACAAAAAGGCGGAAAAGAATACTCTTTCCCGCCCTATTTTATATTTCTTAATTAACTAAAGCTTAAGAACATCTTAACACTTGTCCCGGACGAAGAATAGTTCTGCGGGTAATGTGGTTCAACTTGCATAAAGCATCAATAGATGTACCTGTTTTCTGTGCAATGCGGCTCAATGTATCCCCACTTCTTACCTTATGGTAACGGATAGTACCATCTGATGAAGCAAGCAAATTCACATTCTTACTATTAGTCCTGTTACGCTGGTATCTGTTATTACCTTTTCTGAACAAATAAGAATCGGCTACAATATCCTGTTTCTCAAAATCAAATAACAATGCCGGATTAATGGCCTGTCCCAAGAAACGCGTTTCAAAATGAAGATGTGACCCGGTGGAACGTCCGGTGTTTCCACCCAATCCGATAGGTTCTCCTGCTTCTACGTACTGGTTCTCATCCACAATCTGCTTTGACAAGTGACCATATACTGTTTCCAATCCATTCTCGTGACGAATCACCACATATTTTCCATATCCGCGGCGTTCATACTTCACCATACGTACCTTTCCACTGAAAGCTGCACGGATCGTATCACCTATATATACTTTTATATCCAATCCATTGTGCATACGACGACGACGGGGACCAAATTTAGAAGTTATTTTTGTGTGTTCTGTCGGCATACGGAAACCGGTCATATCAATACGGAATGTATCAGGAATAGTAACAGTATTACCATAAGCGTGTACACGCTCGTTACTCCAATTAGGGTAGAGACTATATGCAGGATAAGCTGACTTTTCCGCCTTTATCTGACGAATCAATGCAACAGAATCTACTGCTTTCAATTTTCGGTCAATAGGTGCCTGGCGTGCCAACAGATCCTGTCCTGACACATTCAGGCTAACCAGGGCGAAGGCTGCCGCTGCGACTACTTTAACACATTTCAAAATCATCCGTTTTTTTAGGTTTTTCTTTTTAATATTCGTCATTAGCATAAAGGGAACCGAACACGGCTTGCTTATACTCGAATATCTCTTCTGGTTTAAAAAATCGTTTAAGTTCCACTTCAGCGGTTTCCGGCGAATCGGAAGCATGAACTATATTCTCTTGAAAGCTCATGCTGTAATCTCCACGGATAGTACCGGGAGCCGCCAGACGTCCGTTAGTAGGACCGGTTAATGTTCTCACTACTTGGACAGCGTCCACACCTTCAAAGCAGCATACAATAACAGGACAAACCATCATTGCATCTTTCACTCGCTGAAAGAACGGCTTTGAACTCAAATGAGCGTAATGTTCGCTAAGCACTTCATCCGTCAACTGAACCATTTTCATTCCGGCTAAACGCAGGCCTTTTCTTTCAAATCTATTAATAATCTCACCCACCAAGCCCCTCTGCAGAGTGCAAGGTTTCAAA
The DNA here is from genome assembly GCF_031119655.1 of Phocaeicola sp. GP0067. Taxonomy (NCBI): domain Bacteria; kingdom Pseudomonadati; phylum Bacteroidota; class Bacteroidia; order Bacteroidales; family Bacteroidaceae; genus Phocaeicola; species Phocaeicola sp. GP0067. The sequence goes on along the minus strand of NZ_JAVHZY010000015.1, from coordinate 100,965 downwards.
ATAACCAGCGTTTTTTCCATCATAATATTGGGTTCATTTAAGGTTTATACTGTGCTTTTTCCAAAAATTCTTCCAAAGATAAAGATTTTCCTTGAGAAAGAAGGAACTTCTTTAACTCTTTTTGTATGTAAGTTATATACAATGCTTCGATAAAATGTTCAGAAACCTCTATAAATAAAGGGGAAACGCCACAAACATGTTATGCAACATATATCCTTGCTTTTAACAATGCAGTAACATAAACTAAGAGATAGCCGCCCAATTTATATTTGTTTTACGCAATGCTTGCAATTGCTGCCAAAGAATAGCATTTTCCGGACGAATTCCTGCGGGGTCTTCATCTACAATACGATTTGCCACATCACGGACATATTGCAATAATTGACCGTCACGGGCAATATCGGCTATCTTCAAGTCAAAAGCGACACCACTCTGCTGGGTTCCCTCCAAGTCACCGGGACCGCGCAACTTCAAATCGGCTTCCGCTATCTCGAAACCATCATTGGTCTGTACCATTATTTCAAGCCGCTTGCGAGTTTCTTCGGTCAGTTTGTAAGTGGTGACCAAAATACAATAAGACTGATCAGCTCCACGTCCCACACGCCCACGCAACTGATGCAATTGTGAAAGTCCGAAACGTTCGGCGTTTTCAATGACCATCACCGAGGCATTCGGGACATTCACCCCGACCTCAATCACTGTAGTGGCCACCATAATCTGGGTTTCACCACTAACGAAACGCTGCATCTCAGCATCCTTCTCCGCCGGTTTCATCTTACCATGCACCTTGCTGACCTGGCAATCGGGAAATTCCGCACAAATCAGTTCATACCCCTCTTCCAGATTCTTGATATCCATTTTTTCACTCTCCTTTATCAAAGGATAAACAATATAGATTTGCCGCCCTTCTTCTATCTGTTTGCGAATGGAAGCATAAAGACTGGCACGGCGATTGTCAAACTGATGGATAGTCTGGATGGGTTTACGGCCCGGCGGCAATTCGTCAATAACTGATACATCAAGATCACCATACAGTGTCATAGCCAAGGTACGGGGAATAGGGGTAGCCGTCATGACCAGCACATGAGGCGGACAAACATTCTTGCTCCATAACTTGGCACGCTGAGCCACTCCGAAACGATGTTGCTCGTCTATAATCACCATTCCTAAAGAAGAAAAGCCCACAGTATCTTCCAAAACGGCATGCGTGCCTATAAGAATCTGAACATCCCCCGTCAGCAAATCCTTCAATATCTTCTCACGCTTCTTTCCTTTGACAGATCCCATTAAAAGTTCCACGCGCACATCCATGCCAAACAGGAATTTCCGAATGGTTTCATAATGTTGGGCGGCAAGAATCTCTGTAGGAGCCATCATACATGCCTGATAGCCATTATCCAGTGCGATAAGCATGGACATCAAGGCCACCAATGTTTTCCCACTTCCCACGTCACCTTGCAGCAAACGGTTCATCTGCCGTCCGCTTCCCATATCTTTTCTTATCTCCTTTATCACCCGTTTTTGCGCTCCGGTCAGTTCAAAAGGAAGATTCTGTGAATAAAAAGTATTAAAGATCTCACCCACCCGTTCAAAACGCAGGCCCCGATATTTACGCTGCCTGTCTTTACTGTAACGTAGAATATTGAGCTGCACATAGAACAGCTCTTCAAACTTCAAACGATATTGGGCCTTCCGCAGCAATTCGGGATTCTTGGGGAAATGAATATTACGGATGGCCTCATCCAAAGACATTAAATGATGCTCCTCCACTAACCGAGGGGGCAATGTTTCAGCAAGAGGTTCCTGTAGCAGGGCAAGCGCATTCTTCATCAACTTCTCCAGCCCATGAGAGTTCAAGAAACCGCGCTTCATCCTTTCCGTTGTGTTATAATAAGGCTGCAACCCCATCGTAGATAAGGTAAGTTCGCCTGAAGGATCCATATCGGGATGAGCCACATTGATACGGCCATTGAATACGGTCGGTTTACCAAAGACAATATACTCTGTCCTGGTCTTATAATGCTCTAGCAGATATTTAATTCCTTGAAACCAAACTAAATCAATGATGCCCGTACCATCAGAAAAATGACCGACAAGTCTGCGCTGTCTTCCCTCACCCAAAGTCTCAAAACTGAGGATTTCGCCTTTCAACTGGATATAAGGCATATTTCCGTCTATTTCATGGATATAATAAAGGCGGCTGCGGTCTACATATTTATATGGAAAATAGTACAACAAATCATGCAAGGAAAAAAGATTCAATTCCTTGTTCAAGACGGTTGCACGCTGCGGGCCTACTCCTTGCAAATATTTTATGTCACGCGTAGTGATATCGAACATTTCAAATTAAGACTTCCGCTATTTTCAAATCAAAAGGGGTGGTTAATTTAATATTTTCTCTATTTCCCTGCACCAGACAGACCTCCCTGCCCATCGCCTCCACTACAGAAGCATCATCAGTAAAGGCATCCGTATATTCCTGTTGATATGCCTCTTTCAACAGCTGCACTTCAAAGACCTGAGGAGTCTGAACCAGTTTATAGTCATTACGCGGAACCGTTTCACTTCCCGGCTTCGTAAGATGACGCACGGTTTCCACCACATCAATTACAGGAATAACCGCTTGCTTAGTCTGCGCTGCCTCATAACATCCGGCTATCACTTCCCGGGAAACAAAAGGACGCACGCCATCATGAACACCTACCAAGCCTTCTCCCTTCACGTATGCCAACCCATTCTTTACAGAATGGAAACGAGTTTCGCCCCCATCGGCAATATCATGACGCAAAGCAAAATGATACGTTTCACAAAGATCTTTCCAGTAAGCCTGCTGGCTCACCGGAAGAACTAATATAATATGTATAGAAGAATCAAAAGCGTAAAAAGCCTCTATGGTACGCATCAACACAGGTTTGCCCCCTACAGGCAAAAACTGTTTGGGAATATCCCCTCCCATACGCAACCCTTTGCCTCCTGCAACTATAATGACATGCCTGTTCATTCTGCAATCATCATCCCTTGCTTCAATTCTGTCACCTTTTCCGCACCGACATATTTCTCGGCAATGGCAAATGAGAATGCCATAGCGGCACCGGGGCCTTTACCGGTAATAAAATTACCGTCTTTCTCTACCAAAGCGGCCGTATACTCAGCACCTTCCAGATACTTTTCGAATCCCGGATAGCAAGTTACTTTCTTACCTTTCAACAAACCACGCTTTCCATATACCAACGGAGCGGCACAGATGGCAGACAACGGACGTCCGGCTTCAGCAAATGTCATAATCAACTTGCCCAAACCTTCGTGAGCATCCAGATTTGTCGCTCCGGGCAGACCACCAGGCAATACAATCATCTCCGCATCCCCTTCTTTTACTTCTTCAAACACCATATCGGCTACTACCGGAACACCATGCGCACCGTTTACGGTCAGCACACCTGTTACGGAAACAGTCTTCACAGGCAAACCTGCACGTCTCAACACATCTACCGGGGTCAGCGCCTCCACTTCCTCGAAGCCTTCTGCCAAAAATACATAAATTGTTTTCATAAGCTACTTCAGTTTAAAGTAATATGTAATAGTACCTGTCTGGTTATTCACTCCGTCCACTTGGTTAAAGCGTGCTTTACGGGCGGCCTCTTCCGCCGCCTTCCGCAACGAAGCGTTTACTGTATTGGTACGTTTGTTGATACTGGTACTTATCACCTGTCCTGCGGGATTTACGGTAATAGTCACTACCACCCGTCCCTCATCCTGCACATTATAGACAGGCATCGGCAAACCGCCACTACCCAAAGAACGTCCGTTGAGGTCAAATGTTCCGTAACCGCCCACTCCGCCGGACTTCCCTTCCGAAGAGTTTCCCGTCGGACTGCCCTCCAGACCGGAGCCTGTGGTACCGGTTCCTTTATTTCCCATTTGAGTTCCCTTGCCAAAAGCACCGGCTATCTTCTTCGCCGCCGCTTCCGCTGCCGCCCTTTCGGCAGCCGCTTTCTTCTCAGCCGCCGCTTTTTCTGCTTCAGCGCGTTTCTCGGCCTCAGTCTTCTCTTTCGGCTTCACCGCCTCCTTTTTCGGTACGTCCTTTTTAGGAGTTTCCTTCTTGGGTTTTTCTTTTTTAGGGGTTTCTTTTTTAGGTTCCTTTTTAGGGACTGCCACCGTTTCCTCTTCTGTCTGCGTGATGATTTCCTCTTTCGCTTCAACGGGAGGAACCGTTTCCGGTTCAGATACATCGGGAGCCGGAGCCTCAGGCTCATTCATTATATCTATATCCGTCAGCGTATAAGGGTCGGCATTCCCTTGAGAAAGCTCTGTATTTCCCAGCATAACAGGAACACCCCCCTCTTCCTGAACCTGCGGACGGCGGATAGCAATCACCAGCAGCAGGATAAGGAGAAGTATATGCAGTACAGCCGTACCAATCAGTCCTGTTATCTTATTTTTCTTCATGCTTACAGCTTAACGTTTCTTCTCAGGCGGACGTGTAGCCAACACCATCTTGAAGTGATTTTCATTAGCAATATTCAGTACCCTTACTATTTCGCGGTAAGGCACAGCCTCATCCGCATAAAGAGCCACATACATATCGGGTTCCTTCTCGGCACACCTTTGCAGGAATGCGGGCAGTTCTTCCAAGTCTATCGGCATTTCATCCTCATTGCCGAAAGCAGTATAGAAGTTCAGGTTCTTGTCAATGATTACCCTCGTAAGCGGCTTTGCCGAAGTCTGCTGCCTGCCTTGCGGAAGCAATACCTTGATGGCATTGGGCGACACCATGGTAGAGGTAATCATGAAGAATATCAGCAACAGGAATATGATGTCTGTCATAGACGCCATACTGAAGTTAGGTGATATTTTATGTCTTCTTTTCAGTGCCATACGCTATTACTTTTGAACGGGTTCGTTCAGTAAATCCATGAAGTCCATGGTACGCGCTTCCATTTGACTTACCACCTTGTCCACACGGGTTACCAGATAATTATAGGCAAACATAGCCGCAATACCCACAACCAGACCACCCACAGTAGTAATCATCGCTTCATAAATACCTCCTGAAAGCAACGTGATATCAATGTTGTTCCCGGCATTGGACATTTCCCAAAAAGCCTGCACCATACCGGTTACAGTACCAAGGAAACCAATCATCGGAGCACCGCCGGCAATAGTCGCCACAACAGGCAGTCCGTTCTCCAGTTTTGCCACTTCTATATTGCCGGAATTTTCGATAGCAGCCTGCACATCGGCAACAGGACGTCCCATACGGGTAATACCTTTCTCAATCATACGGGCAGAAGGAGTATTGGTGATGCGGCAATAGTTTATAGCCGACTTTATCTCACCCGTGCGGATATAATCACGAATACGTTCCATAAACAAAGGATCATCCTTCCCCGCCTTGCGGATAACCGCCATGCGTTCAAAGAAAATATAAAAACAGACGACAGACAACAATGCCAGCACAAGCATGATCCATCCACCTTTCATCGCCATATCCCAAAGATTCATCCGAGCCTCCTCTGAAACGGGAGTCAATACGGGATTACCCCCGGCAAGGGTATCCGCCAAAGCCGCCTGTGCAGCCAGTAAAGTGATATTCATCATGAACGAAGACAATTTTTATATTCTTCAATAGTTTGTTTTAATCCCATATAAAGCGCATCGCTTATCAATGCATGACCGATAGACACCTCGTCCAGCCAAGGAATATGCGTATGCATATATTTCAGATTCACCAGACTAAGGTCATGACCTGCATTCAGCCCCATTCCCAGGCTACGTGTCACCTTCGCCGCTTCTATAAAAGGAGCAATGGCCGCTTCGGGATTCCGAGGGTACATCGTAGCGTATGGTTCCGTATAAAGTTCCACCCGGTCGGCTCCCGCTTTGGCGGCATATTCTATCATCTCCTTGTCCGTACCGACAAAGATAGAGGTGCGGATACCTGCCTGGCCGAACGTATCCATCAGTTCGGTAAGGAAAGAAAGATTGGTCTTGGTATCCCATCCGGCATTAGACGTAATCTGATCGGGCGCATCGGGCACCAACGTTACTTGATGAGGTTTCACTTTCAGCACCAGATCAACGAACTCCGGTGAGGGATACCCTTCAATGTTAAACTCTGTGGTAAGCAGCGGACGAAGTTCGTACACATCGCTGCGGCGGATATGCCGTTCATCGGGACGGGGATGTACAGTGATACCTTCCGCACCAAACGCCTCACAGTCCAAGGCTACTTTCACCACGTCCGGATTGTTGCCTCCCCGGGCATTACGCAAGGTGGCTACCTTGTTTATATTTACACTTAACTTTGTCATCTTGGCAATATATTATTATCTTTGCAGTTCTGATGTGCAAAGTTAGCAGGTTTTATTAAAACCTGGTCCATTTTGACAAACAAAAGATTTATAAAATTAACTAATGAATATACGCCCAATGAAATTCGCCCTTTTCGGAAACACTTATCAAGCCAAGAAATCGGCTCATGTGGAACGTTTGCTATCCATTCTATCACAACATAACGCTGAAGTTCACATCTGCCGGGAGTTCTACGAGTTTCTGACGGACGACCTCAAGATAAGCATCCGTCACGCCGGTGTTTTCGATGGAAATAATTTTGAAGCCGACATGATACTAAGTATCGGAGGCGACGGCACTTTCCTGAAAGCCGCCAGCCGTGTGGGTTCACGCAACATTCCCATACTAGGTATCAACACCGGACGATTAGGTTTTCTGGCTGATGTTTCTCCTGAAGAGATGGAAGACACATTCAATGACATCTACAATGGAAACTACCGGATAGAAGACCGCAGCGTATTGCAAGTATCCTGCAAAGAACAGGAACTGAAAGGTTACCCTTTCGGTCTGAATGAGATAGCGGTACTGAAGCGTGACAGTTCTTCCATGATTTCCATCCACACAGCCATCAATGGAGCCTATCTCACCACCTACCAGGCGGACGGGCTGGTCATCGCCACTCCTACCGGTTCTACAGCCTATTCGCTGAGCATCGGGGGACCTGTCATCGTGCCACACAGCAACACCATCGCCATCACTCCGGTAGCACCGCATAGCCTGAATGTACGCCCCATTGTCATCAACGACGACTGGGAAATCACATTGGATATAGAGAGCCGCAGCCACAATTTCCTGATTGCCATCGACGGACGTAGCGAAACTTGCCGTGAAGGAAGCCGGCTCACTATCCGCAAAGCCGACTATAAAATAAATGTAGTAAAACGAAACAGCCATATCTTTTTCAACACACTCCGCAATAAAATGATGTGGGGAGCCGATGGTAGAGGATGACATTACAATCCATCCTCAAAATAGTTTAAATAGTGGTTATCAAGGTTATACAAAACCTTTTTATATCTAACAAATTTCTTTTTTCAAATACTATGATTATATTTGTGCCACAAATAAAAAAATCAGACCATACGATAGATCGGTAAAACGCACAAAAACATTACACGGCATATGAAAGGCACAATACAAAAATGGAAACTCGTGATACTTCTGGATGCATTACTGTTCTTAAGTAACATGACCTTTGCTAAAGACACAATCAATCAATATACAGAGGGAAACCCTATAGACACAACAGCGGTTTCCATTTCAGACAAAACCAACATCCCCGACCGGCTTTATGTAGATTCCCTGTCATTGAAACGTCATTTTATCCACCGCATCGGCATTGAGGCACGTCCCGGATATATTTTCCCCACCAGTTCCTTTTTCAGAGGAGAAAATCTGAATTGGAAACCCATAGAGAATTCCCTGTCGCTTCACTTGAAGTACTCATTCCAGTTTCATCCGAACACCTATAACGACCGTATTTACAGAGGGGCCTACCAAGGTATTGGCGTGGGCTACTACAATATGTATGAGAAGCCGCAATTGGGCAACCCGCTTACTGTCTATTTATTTCAAGGAGCGCGTATCGCCCGTTTCAACCAACGATTGTCATTAAACTATGAATGGAATTTCGGCGCTTCATTTGGCTGGAAACCATATCACAGCGATTTGAATCCATATAATAAAGTGATAGGTTCGAAAGTAAACGCCTATCTGAATACAAACTTCTATTTCAACTGGATGCTTTCTCCCAAATTTGATTTCACAACAGGTGTGGCAGTAACGCATTTCTCTAACGGTAATACCAAATTCCCGAATGCGGGACTCAATTCCATCGGACTAAAGGTAGGATTGGTTTACAATATCAATAGAAAAGAAGAATGTTTTGCAAAGCCCTTGTATCAATCACCCGTACCTAAATTTCCCCGTCATATCAGTTATGACCTGGTATTGTTCGGTTCATGGCGCAGAAAAGGAGTAACGATTGGAGAGGGGCAAATGGTTGCTTCTCCTGAAACTTATCCGGTACTGGGATTTAATTTCGCGCCAATGTATAATTTCGGGTATAAATTCCGTGCGGGTATTTCATTAGACGGGGTTTATGACGGCAGTGCGAATGTGTATAGCCCGGACGGATACGGCGATGAGCTCCTCAAGCCGTCTGCCGGCAAACAACTGGCACTGGGAGTTTCGGGACGTGCCGAGTACGTGATGCCTTACTTCACAGTAGGAATAGGATTGGGTACAAATGTGATTCATGCAGGCGGAGATTTAAAATCTTTCTACCAGATATTGGCACTGAAGATAGAAGTTACGCGCAACTCATTCCTTCATATCGGATATAATTTACAGGATTTCCATGATCCCAACTATCTGATGCTGGGATTCGGATTCAGGTTCAATAATAAGTATCCCACTTTTCACAGACGGTAAATGCTACGTCTAATTTGCACAGACACATTCTACAAAATATACTAAAATTATCGGAATATATATCGCAAACAAGCTACATGTTTGTGGAATGATACAATCATATTTGTTTACCATTAAAACCGAATCTGTTTATCCCAAAGCTAGACCTTTTTGGGGGAACTTCGGCATTTTTACCGGACAGCTATAAAATCAAACAAGATATTCCTATACCAAGAATCTGCAAATCCTGCTACAAGATTCCGAAAAACTTGCTACAAGAATTGCGACATCTTGCGACAAGTTTTCAACGTCTTTCCACCTTCTTTTTGATATGCGTATCCATCTTTTGAAGAGAAATACCCCTCTCTTGAAGAATGCCCCCAAAAATCCTTCAGAAGTTTCAGCCTCTCCGCAAACGTCCTGTTCATCGGCATTCCGGCTGACAGATTGATGCACCGAGATCCTTCAACCGCGTAGTTCTTTCTTTCAGCCGTAGTCAATAAATGTATAAAGGTAAATCCGAATACCGATAGAAAACCAACCAATACGACATCGCTTACCCTGTCACGCTGAAAGATCTTTTTCGGCTGAAGGATTTTATCGTGTATATCCTTCAGCCGAAAAGCCGATGAACAGGACGTTTGCGGAGAGGCTGAAACTTCTGAAAGAAAAACAAGGTATTTTGCCATGTTATGCAATACGAGTAGAAAAGCATCAAAAACATCCTGTTGTTTTTGAAAAAGCTCCTGTTCTTTTAAAAAAACGTCCTTGTCTTTGATATGGAATTTCCGGTGTAATCGTACAGTTATAACATTAATACAAAATCCCATCAAAAACACCGGTCCGATTCTCATAAGCAATAAGTAAAAACAGTATTCAATATGGAGACAAAAATCATATTTTTCCCTCACTTATGCCTGTAACGCCTCTGTTCCTAAAAACACATCAGACATAGCGCATCAGTCATCCCCCAACGGGACAGCCGAGAAACTCTTATATTCCCTGGTCTGCCCCATCACAACCACAGGATTCTCAAAGGTTTCATATATGCTCAATACTGAAGAACTGATCCTGTCAATCTGCCAGTAGCAGTAATCCAGAAGAAGATATCTGTTATTGGGAGTGATAAAATCATATCGGAAATAATGTACATGCTCTTCCACTTCCTCACCATCACACGTCGTCCGTGATTTACAGGAAGCCTTACCATTCAGCCCGAACTCATAATGTTCACAGACTTCCGCATCCCTGCCATCCTCAGTACGTATCTGAAATGTTCTCTCCCATGCATAACCGGTCAGATTGGTAACAATGGTATTGCTATCCTCCCCGTAATGTTCATCAATACAACCTGCAAGAAACAGTACACATATAACTGTCGAGCCCAATAATCCAATTAATGTTTTTTTCATAGTCCGTCACTTTTTTATTTTATTGTCATCTGTAATGGAGTACAATCCTTATATTGGTCCCATCACCTGCACCTTGCTCCTTCCGCTTCCGGTCTTCACCACCTGCACCTGCGCAGGGATACGTTCCATCATCTCCGCCACATGGGAAATCACCCCTATCTTACGCCCTTGCATCTGCAACCGCTCCAAAGCATCCATCGCAATGCGCAGAGTGTCCATATCCAGCGATCCGAAACCTTCGTCAATAAACAACGATTCCACATTCATCCGATTGGAGGACAAGGAAGACAAGCCCAATGCCAAGGCAAGAGATACCAAGAAAGATTCCCCGCCCGAAAGGGAATGGACACTACGCACCTCACCCATCATATCAAGATCCACAATCTGCAAGGCCAGCGTGTCAGGAATGCGTTGCAGTTCGTAACGGGGGGCAAGGTCTTGCAAATGCCTGTTGGCATAAAGCAAAAGGACATCAAGCGTATAACCTTGGGCTATTTCCTTAAACTTGGCGCCAGTCTGGGAACCGAACAGTTCGTTCAGTTTCGCCCAATTCTCGTAGATAGAGTTTTTTTCCTCCAACTCTTTCTCGATGCCGGCTATGCGTTCCTTACCTTTTATATGGTTCTGTATCGTCACCTCTATTTGGGCCAAACGTCCGGTTTCCATTTCTTTGGCAGCAGTGCAGGCAGTCAATGTTTCAATCAGCGACTCCTTGTTTTCCGTGGTATCCGGTTTCAGAGGAGCTTGCTGATGCTCCTCCCTTTTCTGCCTTCGCTCCGCAAGGACCGCCTGAAGAGTGGTTTCCTTCTCTTTCAGTGTGCCCAACGCTTGTTTCTCAGCCAGTATCCAGCTTTTGTCTTTGGAAAGCAATTGTTCCAACTCGGCATACGTTTCCTTTTGAAGCGTGAGCCACTCGTTTATTTTCAATTCGTCTTGTTGCAAGACAGCAGTCAGACGGACTAATTCCTTTTCCATCTGTGCGGTCTGCCCTTTGTAAGATTCCGCCTGCACAGTTAAAGAATGATGCAAGTTCATGGCTTTTTCCAGTTGTTGTTCCAGTTCCTTTTGCCGTCTTGCATGGGTTGCAACCACTGTTTCGGTGGATTCACCATTCAGCAGGGAAGACCGCAGACGAGCACGTTCGTTCAATTCTGCCTGCTGTCTTTCTTCTTTTTGTTTCTTTTCTTCGTACAAACCAATGGCATTGGCTTCTTCTTTTTTCAAACTATCTCTTTGGGCTGATTTTGAGGTAAGAGCCTCTTTTATTTCGGTCTGCTCTTGCAAACGGGCATTCCATTGCCTGCCGAATTGCTGGACATAATGTTTCAATGTGCCCTGCTCCAACAAATCTTTCCAATTGGGAATAATGGATACGTATGTTTCTACTTTTTTCAGCGTATCATCAACTTGCGCCACATAATTTTCAATCAATGCGGAAAGACGGGCCATCTCCAGTTGGCGGGCATTCAGCGTGTTTTTCAGTTGTTCCGTTTCTTTAGCAACCTGTTCTTTCGCACGGTTCAGTTCCTCTTCCTGCAAGGATTGGACATTGGTCTGTTCCCTCATCGGATGATGGAAACTCCCGCAGACCGGGCATGGCTTTCCTTCCTCCAACTGCTCACGAAGCAACAGCACCTCTGCCGGCAACAGTCGGTTCAGACGCTCGGCTTCCTGTTGTACCGATTTCAACCGCTGTTCCTCCGCTTCACTCGCTTTCTTTACTTTATCCAGCAGTTGACGGTTCGATACGCTTTGCGCCCTTGCCATTTCCAGATTGGTAAGCAAGCTGGTAATCAGTTCAACGGCAGGAATCAATTGGGAATAAGCAGTATATTGTTCAAACCAGGTTTGCAAGGCGGTTTGCTTCTCCATCAACAAACTTATATCCTTCTCTGTCTTACAAACGGATTGATGCAGATTATCTTTAGCCTGCAATGCCAAAGCCGCTTCTTTCTGACTTTCCGCTAATTGCTTTCTATTTTCCACCAACTGCACATCCAATGCTCTGGCTTTATCCAATTGCGGTTCTTGCTGCGACAAATAGGCCTTAAATTCCGCCAGCTCCTTCTGAGCATCTGCCCACTGCACGTTCGCGGAAGTCTGTAAAGCCGCATTCTGCCGGATGGCAACCTCTATTTCGCCTAACCGGGAACGACCGGCATCTATCTGCTTCCGGACGTTACGCTGTTCCATATACACATCGCGGATATCCTGAGCCTGCTCTATACGGGCCAACAGTTCATAACGCGGACGGGCGACTTCTATTTCTTTTCTGATGCCGGAAAGTGATTCTTCCGCCTGTATGCATCCTGTATTCAAGCGTCCTTCTTCTTCCAGCCATTTCAACTTGCCGGACAACGCCTCCTCTTTCTTCTTCGAAACGGACAAGCGGACTTGTAATTCTTCCTTTTCAGCCGAAAGTTGCTGTAATTGCTCATCTGTCAGCAACTCAATGCCTTTGATACGTTCCTGCAATAATTTATATTCACTTTCCGCCCGCTTGGTGCGTTCATAAATAGAAGCAGAGATACGCGAGTAAATTTCCGTTCCGGTCAGTTTTTCCAAGATTTCGGCTTTATCAGGCTGACGAGCCTTCAGGAAGGTAGCAAAATCTCCTTGAGCCAGCAACACAGAGCGGTTGAACTGTTCGAAAGAGAGTCCGATCAGTTCACTGATGCGGGATAATAATTCGGTCTTCGTCCCTTGCTGTTCCACTCCGGAAGTAAGGTTGGTCAACGTCATTTCCACTTTTTGCAAGGAACCGCTAACCTTCCCACGCGAACGTCGCACCGTCCAGCGTGAACGGAACACCTCTCCTGTCAAAGCGACGAAATCCACTTCCGAATACCCCTCGGCAGTACCCCGGCGAAGGATGGAACGGCTATCGTTCTGTGCAATTCCTCTGTCGGCAACATCCATGACAGAGACGTTATTCTCTTTCGCCTTGTTCATACGTGGCGTACAGTCAAACAAAGCCAGACACAAAGCATCCAGCAAGGTTGATTTTCCGGCTCCGGTACTGCCCGTAATGGCGAATATACCTGCCGAACACAAAGGTTCGACGGTAAAGTCTATCATAAATTCACCTTCCAATGAAGCCAGATTCTTTCCTCTTATCGCTACTATTTTCATACTCCTGCCTCCTTGATTACACTTTCCAGCAATTGTTTCATGGTATCGGGCATCTCCGTCCCTCCATATTTCCGTTTAAAGACATCCAGTGCCATATCCAGCGGACGGATGGTTTGCAACTCCTCGTAGGAAGTGGCGACAATGCCGCTTGCCTTTTTTTGTGGAAGCATAGCGGCGATGCGTGCCAGGCGGACTGCTTTTCCTTTCAACGCTTCCTCTATCTTATACTTATAAGAAGGTTCCGGCTCGGTCATCAAAATCTTTATTTCCAGATAGGGCGACCGCAACGTGACATCCCCATCGGGCAAATCGCCGATGGCTTGCAGCACTTCTTCCAGCGGACGGGCCTGACGAGGAATACTCATCACGCCGGCTAGCGGTTCAAATGCCAATCTCTCTATGCCGGTACCCTCAGCACTTATCGTTATCATGACCACTCCCGAAGCATTGTTCCTCTCAGCAAAAGACATGGGCATAGGAGTTCCGGAATAACGCACATTCTCCCGATGGGACACACGCTGGGAGCGATGCAGATGCCCCAATGCAGTATAGGCGATAGCCTCATCAAAAGCATCGGGGGATACACATTCCAAGCCTCCGATAACGGTACGTTCCGAACGGTCGTCCTCCGAGATTTCCGAGCCGGTGGCTTGCAGATGTCCCATGGCGATAACGGGAAGTCCTTTCTCCTTCACTTCATTGAAAAGCTGCTCATAAAGCAGTTGGACTCCTTTTGAGTAATTTTCAGCCGAAGGATAATCCCCCTGACGCAGATAGGGGACGGCAAGGCAATAGGCGGTCACTTCCCCTTCTGTGTAAAGGGGGACAATCAGGTGTTGCAAGTCTATATCACCTTCCGCATTGCGGCGCACGACACCGCGAACGGTGACATTCATATCCTCCAACAGGGGATTGGGAGCCTCCAAACGGGCTGCCGAGTCATGATTTCCGGCAATGATGATAATTTGCAAAGAAGGGTTTTCGGACGTAACTTCTCTTAGAAAACGATAATACATTCGTTGTGATTCCGCCGAAGGGTTCGGGCTGTCGAATACATCACCTGCTATCAACAATACATCTATTTCATGCTGTCTTATCTGCTGTTTCAGCCATTCTAGAAAATGGAGATGCTCTTCCCGCCGGTCGTATTCATAAAAAGTCTGGCCCAGATGCCAGTCTGCTGTATGGAGAATTTTCATTAGCTGTTCGGTTTGTTTCCTGCAAAAATAGGAAAACTAAATGAAAAAAGGTATTTCTTTTAGGTACAACCTCTAAATGAAAACTATTTTTCATGCAGAAAACAAGCAGACATGCCACCTTTTCGCTATCTTTGCCATACGAGATAAATAATAAGAAGAAAGGAGAACGTCATGAGTACAATCACATTGGAATCAATACAAAACGAACTGATTCGGGAAATCTTGGACATCAAGAATGTAAAGGTGTTGGAGTCTGTAAGGAAGACTCTTGTTCATGCTAAAAAGGAAATGGAATCTGTTTCTACCATGGTGGCAGAGGATGAAGAACCCTACATGACCAAAAGTGAAATAATGGACGGGCTGTCCGAGGCTTGCAAAGACATCAAACTGATGCGTGAAGGAAAGCTGAAAGGCCGTCCCATAGAAGAATTGCTCAATGAACTATAAAATCAAAGTATATCGCCACTTCGAAAAAGAAGTTAAGAAACTTTCCAAGCGATATAAATCATTGAAGCAAGACTTGACAATTTTAGCCGCAGAACTCATGCAGAACCCTGACATGGGTACTGATTTAGGCAATGGCCTACACAAAGTACGCATGAGTATAGCATCAAAAGGAAAAGGGAAAAGAGGTGGAGCAAGAGTGATCACTCTCATCGCCACTCTATCCAAAGAAGAAAAAGAGATTGGCTTACATTTCATTTATGATAAATCAGAGCGTGAGAATATCACTGATAAAGAGTTACAAGCGGTCTTGAAAGACAACGGAATTATCTGAAAAGACGAACCGGTCATGCCAACTGAGGCATGGCCGGTTTGTATATCTATCATCATTCAGTCACCAGCCGCACCTCATAAATATGCGGAGTCACTTTCTCATTTCCTTTACCGATCTTTATCTCCAGTTGCTCATTGGATTGCATAGATGCAGGTACATCAAATATCCCAACCGATACATCCGAAGCCGGTTTACCAGCCAATCGTCCTACTTCCTGCCCGTTTATCCATACTTTTGCATCCTTACGAATCTCGGAACGGAACCGGATACGCACTTTATTGACCTGCTTTCCGTTCGTCTTCATACGATAACTGAACCAACCGGCCGCCTCACGCCAGTGAATCCCTTCATCATCCCCCGTACGGGAATTCTCCATCCGGATGAAATGGTCGCTTTCCGGTTGTTGTTCCCCACAAATCACTTTATCGGCGGTCATACCATCCAATGCGGCACGCTCCTTTTCCTCTTTTGCCAACTGTTCCTGCCTTGCCTGCAACTCCTGTACGGACAGCACAGGCCAATAGACCATATACCGGCACTCATATAAACGGAAAAACGGTTCCACAATCATACCCTCATAGCGTTCGGGATAAACTCCGGACAATGTAAATGTCAACGGCTTACCTTCCACTTTTTTCAGATGAGAAAGAAGATTGTTCTTATCCCCCACAATGACAGGCATCGTTTGTAAAGGCAGGCGCGGTCCGGCAGCAATGTGTCCGCCACGACTGTCATCGGCAAACATACCATCCTGATTTTGCTTGCCCAACCGGGCGGCCAGCACAATCGGTCCATATAAGATGGAATAGTTGGCAGAACCATCCGGCAGTGCAATGGCACGCAAATGCATCGGCAGTTCCAGCCTTACTTTGTCACCTTTTGACCAAGTACGGTTCAGGCTAACATATCCCTCTTTGACCGTTACGTTCTGCCGTTTACCATTAACAGACAAGCGTAATGCTTCCGGCTTCGTCCATTCGGGAATACGGAAAAGAAGGGTAAATTCTTTCTTTCCCTTTTCCGGAGAAATAACAAGAGTACTCCCCTCCTCATCGGGAAAAGCCGTCTGTTGCTCAATTTGGGTATCTCCCCAGCGCAAGGTAGACGGAATGAAAAGATTGACATACAGATTATTATCCTTGTGTCCATAAATCATTTCACCATAACGGGCATGATTTTCCATCCCCGATCCCACACAACACCAGAAACTGGTCTGAGGCTGCGAATAGACCCTGTAATGACCGGCACGCATCGGGGTAAAATAAACAAATCCGCCTTGCACAGGATCTTGCGTGGAAAGGATATGGTTATAAAGCGCCCGTTCGTAATAATCCATAAAATGAACGTCCGCACTCGTTTCATACAGCATTTTTGTAAGGCGGAGCATATTGTAGGTGTTACAAGTCTCAGGCCCCTGCTCGCTGGTGAGCATACTGCTGAAATCATCAGCCGGATGAAAATGCTCACGCACACTGTTACCTCCGATGGTGATGCTTCGATGGTTTACCACTGTTTCCCAGAAATAGCGGGCGGCCTCGCTCCAGTCCCGGTTGCCTTCCAAATCGGCAATACGTTTGAAACCTATCACTTTCGGTATTTGGTTATTGGCGTGCATACCAGTCAGTTTATCCTCCTGTCTCAACAAAGGCTGCAACACGGTGTGATGAGAAAATTGGTGAGCCAGTTTCAAGTAGCGTTTGTCGCCGGTGATAGCGGCCACATCGGCAAATGTTTCGTTCAGCCCTCCATGTTCGCTGCGCAGCATATCCTGTATCTGTTCATCGCTCAACTTGGATACCAGACGAATCATCCAGTCCGTGAGTTTCACCAACATTTCCTTTGCCTCCCGGCTATCGGTCTGAAGAGTTGCATCACGAAGGCCGGCATATATTTTATGAATATTGTAAAGAGGAACCCAGCGGTCGTTCAATCCGAAACCGGACGCGCGAATGTTTCCTTCCTCTATTTCTTTCCACATTTTGCGCCCGTTTGGAACTCCACACAGATAACCGTCACCGGCGGCATCCTGACAGCGTTTCAGTTCACTTATCATATAATCCAGACGCGCCTTGATCTCCTTATTTCCCGTAGCGGCATACATATAGGAAAGGGCCGATAAATAATGTCCGCCAATATGACCGTCCAGCCCTGTATTTTCCCAATTGGTATAATTTTCGGCTTTAGGGGAAAGACCAGCTTCCTTCAAATAAGGAGCTAACAGACGGTCGGGGTCTATTCCCAGCAGATAACGGATATCCATATCCTCTGCGTGTTTGAAAGGGCTGGCGGTGAGCCGCACATCCCTGACTGGAAAACTTTCTACTTTTGCGGGTAGCTGAGCATGCAAAGCTACAGAAGCTATAGCAAAAACGGAAGTGGATAAAATGGTTTTAAGTAAATTCATAGTATTATCACTCTTATGTATTTTTATGATTCAAAGATACAACTATTCGGCTGTTCCGGCAAAACAAGTTTCAGCCAGAACAACCGAATCAATAAAAAGAATGCTATATGTCAATAACCGAAACCGGTTGCTTTTACATACACCTTATAATCTTTAATCATGCCGGGAGCTCCCTGTTCCGCACGTGGCAGAATACGGAAACCGGTCACGTTATATTCTTTGCCGAGATCTATCACCACCTGATGAGGATAAGCCGTATTATCTACCGTCTGCCAGAAAGTACTTTCTTGCAGGTCATAAATCTTGTCGGCTGTGCGGTTACCGCTACGGGTTTCCTCGCTGTCGGCATAAACAATCTTCCAGTTTTCACGAGAGATTTTCTGTCCTTTCTCATCCAGCACATCAAACTCCGCAATGGCGGCAATGTTGGTATTATCAAAAGAAGACAGCCCTTCCAGACAGAAGTAACGTCCTTTCGTAACAGGAACTTTCACTTCTTGCCAACCGTTACCTGGTTTGAAAGTACCGGCAGATACCGGTGTTTCCTTCTCCAGTTTGATGGTCTGCCCCTGTTTACGATGCGTTTCAGGAACAGCCACACGAAGCATATCCAGGATAGGTTTGTTCAATCCGACAATGGTTGCCTCTTTCGGGCCTTTCAAGTCAAGAACGATGATTTCATTCACTCCTTTTTTCAGCCAACAACCCGGCATGAACAGGGTTTGTTGAGGACCGATTTCCCAGAAACGTCCCATGGCATGACCGTTCACCCATACCATACCTTTTCCCCAAGACTCCATGTTCAGGAATGTATCAGCCACCTTATCCAAGGTAAAAGTAGCGCGATAGTAGGCCGGAACACTTTCATCATTTTTCTCTATGCCACAGGCGGCAGACGAGTTCATATCCTGAAAGTTCCGGGAAGATACAAATTCATAATCTACGGGAAGATTATAAACAGTCCAGCCTTTCAACGTTTCAGCATTCTTACCGTTCACCAGTTCCACTTTCTCGGTAATTCCCTTGCGGTCGTGAATGGACTTGTCAAAGTTCACACGCCCCATGGCTTCCACCAATAAATCAAGCTGTGTACCGGCTTTTAATGCAGGCAGTGTAAGTTCCTGTTCTCCACCACGGCGATCCAGACGCCCCAACAGTTTCCCGTCGGCAAAAACCTGTGTCCAGTCATGCTGTTCGGTGATTTTCAGAACGGTTCCCGCTTTCACATCTTCCGGCAAATGGGTACGGTACAGGATACTTCCCCAGCCTTGGTCAAATTTCTCCATCGGCTGGATTTCCTCTGTCTGCTTCGGTTCGGACAGATTGTCAACCAACGGAGCTATTTGAGTGAATTTAATGGCAGGGATTTCCATAACCGGTAAAGCTTCAGGAACTTCAGGCAATGTCTGTCCTTCGTCCAAGTAGTCCTTCAACATATCACGTAAAGCAAAATACTTGTCGGTGGTCCAGCCTGCTTCGCTGATAGGAGCGTCATAGTCATAGCTGCTGCACATAGCCGAGTAAGCCGGATTATTGGCACCACCCCACCAGCCAAAGGTCGTTCCTCCGTGGGTCATGTACAAACTGAAAGAAATACCTTTGTCCATCATCTCTTTCAGGCCATCCACCATGATTTGTCCGTCACGGGTTTCGTGCTTGCGCCCCCAGTGATCAAACCATCCGCTCCAGAACTCGCTGCACATCAACGGAGCGTCGGGACGTACTTCTTTCAGTTTGGCAAACTGCTTGTCGATATCAGCTCCCGTACCAAAATTTATAGTCCAAAGCAAATCATCCAAACCATTATTCAGGAAATTAGAACTCCAGTCACATTGGAACAAAGGCACTTCAGTAAAGCCTGCGGCACGTACCGTATCACGGATGGCAGACACATAGGGCTTGTCCGTGCCATACGAACCATATTCGTTTTCCACCTGCACCATGATGATGTTACCACCACGGGTAATCTGCAAATCCTGCAACTGCTTGCCCACTTCATGCATAAAGGCTCCCACGTGCTGCATATAGAAAGGATCGAGAGTACGAAGCTGCACGCTGTCGTTCTTCAGCAGCCACCAAGGCAGCCCACCCATTTCCCATTCCGCACATACATACGGACCGGGACGCACAATGACGTACATACCATGCTTCTGAGCCAATTTACAGAAAGCTGCAATATCTTTATTACCTGTAAAATCATACTTACCGGGAGTTTCCTCATGCAAATTCCAAAAGACATACAAACAAAGCGTATTCATGCCCAATGCTTTACACATTTCAATACGATGTTCCCAGTATTCACGGGGAATACGCGGATAATGCACCTCTGCCGCTTTGACCACGAACGGTTTCCCATTCAGCAGAAAGGTATTCTTACCCGCTTCGAATGTCCCGGGCTTATTGCCGGCACATCCTGCCAGCAGCAGGACCGCCAGCAACAAAGTCAGTAATTTCTTCATCTTCATTTATCTATTATTATTTTTCATTCTTATTTATCCGGATTACCGTAAATGAATAAGCCGGCAATTCATACCCGAATTTCTCGCTTACCTCCATTGTACCGGATACAGGACGAACCTGTTGGTCTGTCGGTTTTCCTGCCAAAACCGTCTTTACGGCAGTGGTGTTCATTCCTTCCAAAGACGGGAGCTCCACTTGCGCATTCACCGCTACCGGCAGCAGATTCACCAGTTTCACGATCATATCTCCTGTCTTTCCGTCGCGGACTACCGACACACCTACCCGTTTCTTCACCGCATCTTGTGCATTATCCAAAGTCACGGAAGAAGCGATGTATTCACTGCCCGCATTTTGTCCGTACATCTGCTGCGCATAGTAACCTACGGTGGGTTTTACCTCCGTATTATTGAAATAAATCAAATCCGGATTCCACTGGGTATGTCCCTCCTTAGCCAGTAACGGAGCGTAAGAAGTCATGGTCACCACATCGGCATTACGCTCCACGGAAGTCAGGTACAAGGCCTCGGCCAAAGCTGTTTCTATATTGTTGGGACGTCCCGGCAAATGAGCCGCATACTCTCCCAAATACACTTTCGCCTTGTTACGGTCATAACGGTCATAGAAATCCTGATTGTTGATAAACCATCCCGGGGTGTTATAATAATGTTCATCCACCATCGGAATACCCATCTTAGTGGCGAATTTCCAGCCTTCCTCATAATCACTGCCCTCATAGAACGGGCCTACCGTTCCGATAACGGTCACTTCGGGATATTTCTCCTTCACCGCATTGAAAATCATGGTGAAACGTTCTTCAAAGATATCGGTAATCAAATCCTCGTTACCAATACCGATGTACTTCAGATTGAAAGGTTTGGGATGTCCGGCTTGCGCACGCTTCTTTCCCCACACGGTCTTCTTCGCATCTCCATTCGCATATTCTATCAAATCCAGTACATCCTGCACGTACTGCGGCATTTCCTCCATCGGGATTCCGCCTTGCTGACCGCCGCAACCCAGTTCGCCTACCGAGTGATGACTGCAAGTACCCGAATTCTGACAAGGCACTCCGGCTGCCACTACAGGAACAGGTTCGGCCCCCATATCCTCGCAGAACAAAAAATATTCATGATATCCCAGACCGCGGGTCTGATGATACCCCCACAAATTGCGCAGAGGCTTGCGTTCCTCCAACGCTCCTATAGAGCCTTTCCAATCATAAATATTGTCCACACCATCTCCGTGAGCCACACATCCGCCGGGGAAACGGACAAAACGGGGATGAAGGTCCGCCAAAGTCTGTGCCAAATCGGCGCGCAGCCCGTTCTTCCTGCCTTTAAATGTATTCTGTGGGAAAAGAGAAACCATATCCAAGGCATACTTCCCAGCCATCTGCGGACAAACGGACAACACGGCATCCGCAGCATCCGCCGTTGCCGTCAGTACAGCCTTTTGTTTTTTCCACTCTGTAGATGAAACCCGAATAGCAGCCTGCGCAATCTCCTTGCCATCTTTGGTAGTCAGCCTCACAAGCACTTTTCCACCTTTCGTATCATCCAGCACTTTGGAAAACACAGAGAAGTCATACTTCTCACCTTTTTTCACGGCAATACCGTCAAAACCGTTATTCACCAAGGCAGCACCCGGGCGGTGTACCTCCAACACTGCATAATGAGCATTGTTAGCATGGATGGGACTGTCCTCACTGACAGACAGTTCCGCATCAGTACCCTGTATACTCCACGCATACGTGCTGTTCCAGTTCTTATCTCTTGCACCGTCTTTGGCAGAATATTCAAAATCACGGTTCTGAACCAGCTCCGCATAAAGTCCACCATCGGCTCCATAATTGATATCCTCAAAGAAAATACCTATCAGATGCTCACTAATAGGCTTCACCCGTCCGGCATCCACCCGGATGGTGGCAGTGACCGGTTTCAGTCCGGCAAAGCGGACGGCATCCTGTTCGGTACGCTCATTATTCTGTATATCGCGGAATTTCTTATGCTCAGCAAAACGAATCAACTGTTCTATATCCGCATAAGGTACTTTCTGCATATAACCGTTCAAGGTATCTTTATCAAGGACAATCTGCCGGGCAGTGACCAGTCGGGGCACGGCAGGCTTCTCCGCATTGACATATTGTTGAGGAGCCCACTTCAACAAGTCGGAAGAATGGGAAGTACCCCATACTTTTCCGCTGGGGGTAAGCTGCCACCGGCAATACCAACGTCCATCTTCCGCTTTTTCCAGAAGAGGTTTAATCATTCTCTTTTCCGCCCCCCAACGCCCGAAATCACATTTCAGATAGGCAAAGCCGTCGGATACACTCAGCCACTTGTCGCCATCGGGACTCCATGCGAATTTCAGTCCGCTGCGTCCCTCGTCTTCCGGATGGGCGTAAGAGAAGATGTAGACCGAATCGGGCTCATTATATACTTTTTCCACGGCAGCACAGACGGATTGGCCTGCTGCCAATGAGGCGATTGCCAGAGATAATAAGGTCTTTTTCATGGTATATGCTTTATTGTCATGTTTCTTTTATAACGTGGGAACAACCTTCCTGATGGTTCCATCCGGATTAAATTCCATACGGTCTATACATACTTCACGATGCACGCCAGGACCCTTCTCACGATCTATAAAGTTCTTATTAATACGATGATATACAATGTACCACTCATCCGTACCCGGAATTTGTAGGACTGCATTGTGCGCAGGTCCATAGATTTCCTTTGCAGGATCCTGAATCAGTACCACCGGTTTCTTAGCAACCTTTATAGGACCTAGCGGAGATTTCGACGTACCGTATGCCACATGATAGTTGGGCGAACCGGTATCATCCACCGACCACATAAAGTAGTAAAGACCATTACGATAGAACACATATGCCGCTTCACGGAAAGCGTAATCTTTCAGACTTCCTCCTTTCGGTGTCAATACGGTCAAGGTATTCTTTTTGATGGAAACCATATCCTCATTCAGTTCGGCGCCCGCCATATAACCATTGCCCCAGTACAGATAGGATTTTCCCGAAACCGGATCGGTAAACACATCCACATCAATCTGCTGTCCGTGGCCCACGGGAGATTCAGTAATAATGGGATGTCCCAAGTCTTTGAACGGACCAATGGGTGAATCGGCTACCGCCACCCCAATCTGCTTGCCGCCTCCGGCTACAGGATTACCACTGAAATAGAAGAAATATTTATAATACTTTCCATCCACCATTTTCTCTTCAATGCACGGAGCCCATGCGTTTCCATCCGCCCATGCCACCTGATCGGATTTCAAATCAAGCATCACCCCTTCATCTTTCCAGTCCTTCAGATTATCCGAAGAGAAGACACTGAAATACCATCCGCCCCATCCGGGCTGTCCGTCGGTGGTGGAATAGATATAATATTTTTTAGTCTGATGAGAATACAATATCTCGGGGTCAGCATGGAAACCTTGCAGCACGGGATTGTTGGGAATCGTCATATTGCCCATTTCCTTTGAAGGCCATTTGTCGGTGATGCGCTTCAACTCGGCACGGGTAATGGGGATGATAGTTCCGTGACGCGGATGAAAATTCATCTTCACCTCACTGTCTATCACTTTAAAGTTTTTCAAATCGGTCGTTTCGGTAAACTGGTATTTACCTTTCATATAGACATCATACATCAAGATGTATTTATTCTGACCTATCAGTTTGAAAGTTCCCGCACCTTCCACCGCTTCCGGGGTCTGCTGCTTGTAGTCGGGTTCTTCCTCCCATTGTCCCGAAGTCAGTGAACGGGTAGTTGCTACCCGGATGCCGTTTCCATGTCCTTCGGTTTTATAAAACAGGTGGTAGATTCCATCTTTATATACGATATCACCGTCTATGCAAGATTTCTTGTTTTCAGGGATGAAAAGCGGTTTCGGTTCACCTTCCAGGTCGGTAAATTCTTTATTGGCATAAGCATAATAAATCACATCTGCCCCATCACCATATTTCATTGACCAATAAACCAAGTATTTTCCGGCTTCCGCATCGAAGATAGTCTGAGGAGCCCATACCCGTTTCAGTTTTTCCTGGCCGGCATAACATTTCTGCATATTGATGACAGAATGGTTCCAGTTCACCAAGTCTGTAGATTTCAACAACACCATGGCACGATTGGAATCCCATCCATTGTCAGAAACCATATCGGTAACCACCATATAGAATGTCTTTCCGTCTTCGCAACGCAGGATATGCGGATCGCGCACACCACCGGTAGAACTGATGATTTTGGAATCAATGACAGGTTTGTTGTCATTCAGTGCCCAATAGGTATATCCGTCCGTACTTACCGCATAGCATACGGCTTCCTCGCTGATGTGGTTACCTGTAAAATAGGTAAAGAGATAAGCTATGTAATCTTTTTCGGCTACATTGTTTTGTTTGGAAATAATCTGCTGCGCCCCTGCCATCCAAGGTAGCAAACAGGCAAATAAGGTGATAAAAAATTTGTTTTTCATATAATTAGTCCTGAATTTGTTTGATGCAAAGATATAGTATAGGAACCTATTTTCAGGTATATAAATCTTTCAAAAGAGGGACTTTATTCGGTCAAATGGAGGAAAAATGGAAGTTTATGAAAGACTGGCATAGAAAAAAACAAAAAGTTCTTCCCTATTAAACTACAGTTTCAGTAAAAGAAAAAAGCAAAAGAATCAGCTACACAATAAATTCTGATTATTCATTATAAATGATAACTATTAGCGAAATATATTCAGTTTTCATCACACCTTTTGAGAAAGATACAAAAATAATCCTTAGAAAGGACATATTTAACATTTCTATCCATATGAATTTCATTGTTTGATTTCTCAAGCAATATGTACCATTCTACTTCCTCGCTAGATACAAAATAACAAGAATAACCCACAAAAAACTACAGCAGGTTAGTCATAACCTGTAATTTATTAAGAATAACAAAAAAAAATAAAAGAAAAGATAGCGTTATATTCTTATAAAATAATACATTTGCAGCAACTGAAATAGAAAGGGAATAAGATCCCTAAACCAAACTATTTACTAATTTAACCTTATTAATCTATGCAATTCTACCAGAAAAGAAGGGAAAATTGTGTAAAGACACACGTAATTTTGAAAAAAGCCTCTTTTTATGCGTGTCTTACACTATTTGCCGGAATGGCTTTCCCAATGCCTTTGTGGGCTTCGCAGTCAACTGCCATCGTGCAACAGCATGTCAAACAAATTACAGGTATCGTAAATGATACAAGCGGAGCTCCTGTAATCGGTGCCAATGTAGTAGAAGTGGGAAGCACCAACGGTACTATTACAGATGTGGATGGCAAATTCACATTAAATGTATCCGTAGGGGCTAAACTGAAAGTTTCGTATATCGGTTACAACGACCAACAAATTACCGTAGGCAACAGCAACAGTTACACCATTATCTTGAAAGAAGATACAGAATCTTTAGATGAAGTGGTAGTAGTAGGATACGGTACTCAAAAAAAAGTAAACCTGACAGGTTCTGTGGCAACCATCTCATCCGATAAGCTAGTCAACCGCACCAGTGCCAATGTCACCAACATGCTGGCAGGACAAATGCCAGGTGTCACCATTATCCAAAATACCGGTCAGCCGGGAGCTGATGCCGGAGTACTGCGTGTGCGTGGTCTAGGAACTATGGGAGATGCCAGTGCCATGGTTGTGGTGGATGGGGTAGAATCTACCATGAGCAGCGTGGACCCCAACGATATTGAAAACATCTCTATATTAAAAGATGCAGCCGCCTCAGCCATTTATGGTGTACGTGCTGCCAATGGCGTTATCCTTATCACAACCAAAAAGGGAACCAAAGGACGTACCATTGTATCATACGATGGATATGTAGGCTGGCAAAGTGCCTCACGTATGCCCAAATTTTTGGATTCTTACAATTATGCAGTGCTGATGAATGAAGCTTACACCAATGACGGTTTGAAAGGTCCGTATGACGAAACAGCCCTACAAAAGTTCAAAGACGGAAGTGATCCTGACTTTTATCCCAATTCCGACTGGCTGGGTACGCTATTAAGTGAAAACGGCCTGTTCAACAACCATCACTTGAGTATCAAAGGCGGTGGAGACAAAGTAACTTACTCGCTGGCATTCAACTATCATGATAAAGACGGATTGATAGTCAATACCAACTACAACAAGTTCAATGTACGTGCCAACATTGACGCTCAGATAAACAGTCGTCTGAAACTGACTACAAATATGGCGGTATACCGCAGTAATATGACTGCTCCGGCGGCAGGTATCAGCAACCTGATGCACTATGCTTTCCGTGAGACTCCGGTTACTCCCATCCAATTGAGCAACGGCAACTATGCTTTATTCAAAAACGAGCACAACTCCGTAGCCTATGCACGTGAAGGAGGAACCTACAAAGAGATAAACAGCAATTTCCAAGGTAACGTAGGAATGGAACTGGACATCATAGACGGACTGAAACTGAGAGGAGTCGCCGCCTCGACTTTCAACCTGACCGACAATCCCACCCACGTCAATACTATGACATTCTATCAGGCAGGTTCAGACACACCGGTAAAGAAAACCACTAACTCCATCACAGAATATGACATCAAAAGTATGGAACTGAACTTGCAAGCTTATCTGGACTATAATAAAACCTTCGGCAAACACACAATAGGAGCCTTATTAGGTTACTCACAAATTTATAAACAGACACGCTATCTGCAAGCTTACCGTAAGAACCTGCCCAACTCCAACTCACTGGACCAGATCAACGCCGGTGAAGTGACAGGACAGACAACATACGGTACAGAAATAGAATACGCCCTCCGCTCAGCTTTCGGACGCGTGAATTATTCATACGATGACCGCTATCTGCTAGAAGCCAACCTGCGTTATGACGGCACTTCACGCTTCCCCAAGAACAACCGCTTCGGCGCATTCCCCTCTTTCTCCATCGGATGGAGAATCTCGGAAGAAGAGTTCTTCAAAGCCGATTGGGTGGATAATTTGAAACTACGTGCATCATGGGGATTGCTAGGTAATCAGGAAACCGTAAACTCGGACAACAGTTCTAACTATTATCCGTATCAGAACACCTATCTGTTCGGTTATGACTATAGTTTCGGCAACACTTTGACTCCGGGTATTTCCATTTCCAACCCGATGGCTAACCAAGATATTACGTGGGAGAAAACCGATCAATGGAACGTAGGTGTGGACGCCGCTTTTTTGGGCAATAAACTGACATTGGGCGCAGACTGGTTCCGCAAGGAAACACGGGACATATTACTGCAACTTCCAGTTCCCAACATGATGGGAGTCAGCGCTCCGATGCAAAATGCCGGCGTAGTGCGTAATACCGGTATCGAACTGCAACTGGGACATAACAACCGTATCAATGATTGGAGCTATTCTATCGGAGCCAATTTCAGCTATGTAACTACCAAAATCATGGATTTGAAAGGCGGTGACACACCGGGGCAATCCGTAGGCGACCCACTGTGGGCATATTACGGCTACGTATGCGACGGCATCTTCCAAAACGAAGAAGAGATCAAGAATCATCCTACACAGAGCATGGGTACTCCGGTTCCGGGTGACTTAAAATACCGTGACCTGAACGGAGACAAAGTAGTAGACAGCAAAGACCGGCAAGTATTGGGTTCCTACTTCCCGAAAATCAACTTCGGTCTGAATCTTTCAGTTCAATATAAAGACTTCGACCTAAGTGCACTGCTGCAAGGTGCAGCTGATGTAAAGAGTGCTCCTGTAGCTGAAATCAGATATGCCTTCTACAATGGCGGTAAAGTAACGGAACAGCATCTGGACCGTTGGACTCCGGAAAACCCGAATGCCACTTATCCCCGATTATCCATGAGTGACTCCAAAAACCGCGTGACTTCCAGTTTCTGGATGCAGGATGCCTCTTATGCCAAGCTGAGAAACCTGCAAGTAGGTTACAGCCTGCCCAAACAGCTGATATCCAAATACGGAATCAGCCGTCTGAGAGTGTATTGCAGTATCGACAATCTCTTTATGATTTCCGGCTTCGACGGTGTAGACCCCGAAGCCATCAGCGGCAACTATTATCCATTGACCCGAAATTATTCCTTCGGTCTGAATGTAACATTCTAAACACTGACAACTATGAGACTAAAATATAACTTTATAGGATTAATATTGGCATGCGGCCTTGGTCTGAGCTCTTGCAATGACAGTTTTCTGGACAGAAATCCTAAAGACCAATTATCCGATGCATCTTTCTGGAAAAACGCAGAAGATGCCCAGAAATTTGCAACCGGAATTTATCTGTATCTGATAGAACCGGAAAACCATACTATCATGACAGACTGCTACACAGATAATGCCATTCCTGTACATGTCACAGCCGAACAGGGACAGTTATCTGCTGGTACGGCAACTTCCAGCAACCCACATTTCCTACAATTATGGAAAAATGCCTATCAATGCATCCGCAGATGCCTGGTATTTTACGAACATATAGGCGATGTGCCGATGGATGAAAAAGAAAAAGCGCAACTGACAGCCGAAGTACAGTTTCTCGAAGCTTTCTCATACGCTAACATATTAAAATATATGGGTGGCGCCTCCCTGCTGGATCATCCGTTGGAACTGAACGAGAAACTTCCTTCACGCAGTTCTGAAGAGGAGACTTATAATCATATAGTAGGATTATTGGATAAAGCAGCAGCCAGCTTGCCCGATATCCGCAGCAACAGTGACCACGGAAAACCGAGTGCCGGAGCCTGCTACGCACTGAAAGCCAGAGTTGCTTTCTACGCACACAAATATGATGTGGCGGAAGCCGCCGCACGCAAAGTAATGGGCATGAATGTGTATGGACTGTATGATAACTATGGTGACTTGTTCCAACCTGTAGCAGAGTTATGTAACGAAATCATCTTTGATCGCGAATATCTAGAAAACCCGAAAAACTCCAATGAAGGCAGTTATATAGGACAGTTCTTCGCTCCCGTCATGATGGGAGGATGGGAAGCTTTATCACCTACTCAAGACTTGATAGACTCCTATCCATGCAAAGATGGCAAATCAATCAAAGAGTCTCCTTTCTATAATCCGGAAGACCCGTTTGCCGACCGTGACCCCCGTCTAGGCTTCTCTGTACTGTGGAACGGGTCACAAATAGCAGGAAAGACTTTCAACCTGAACAATATGGGAGATGGCAGCCATACCCGTACAGGATATAGCATGAAAAAGTATATCAATCCGGACAATGACGGTATCAATAATTATGACTGGACCAACTTTATCTATATCCGCTATGCAGAAGTGCTGCTGACCTTCGCCGAGGCTCGTAACGAAAATCTGTCTGCTCCGGATACGGAAGTATATGATGCGGTCAATCAAATCCGTCAGCGTCCCAGCGTAAATCTTCCTCCTCTGCCTTCCGGCTTGTCCAAAGATCAAATGCGCGAAGCTATCCGTTTGGAACGTCGTTTGGAATTTGCTTTCGAGGGAATGCACCTGTTTGATACCCGTAGCTATAAAACAACAGAAAAGGATGTTACTAAACCAGTATACGGGGTAAATGCAAAAGGAGAAAGCATTTTTATTGAAACCCGCAAGTTCAATGCCAACCGTGACTATCTGTGGGCTATCCCCTTGGAAGAGGTAGACCTGGCTCAGGGGGCACTGAAACAGAATCCGGGTTGGGATTAACCCGGTCATTTATTTGGAGGGACAGACTCATAAAGCTGTCCTTCCAACTCTTTCTACACATCTCTTTTCATTGAAAGCAAAAGTAATTACCTTTCCTCTCGAAAAAAGATAAAGCACTTTCAAGGAATATATGGTTTTCCCACCACCAATTTATCTCCGGAAAAATCGACTTCAAACAAGCGAGGAGTACGAATATAACGTCCGTTTACATCCTTATGACTATGTACAGACATCAACCATTTACCGTCCAAGGTCTGAAACAACATCCCATGACCGAAATTGGGAGGAGTTATCGGGTCTTTCTCCTGTATCCATGGTCCATCCAAGGTTCCGCTTTCAGAATAAGCCACTCCCTGAGTGTACACATTATAAATCCAACTAGTCCAAATCATACCGAGTCTACCTGTTCCTGTACGGAACAGATACGGACCGTCAGTGACTTTATTCGGTTTGTCCTTGCCATCCGTATCTTTTTCACGGCTCCACGGCGATTCGCTGGCACGGAACAGCAATTTCCCTTCGCCTATGGTTCCACTTAAGTCAGGCTTCAGTTCTATTTTCTCTATCGTACCATCCAAGGCTTGCAACCATTCATAACAATATACCATATAAGGCTTTCCGTCCTTATCCACCCAGAAAGTCCCATCCAAGGTTGGTTTATCAGCAGGCAGGTAAGTGGAATCCTTCATCGGAACGTAAGGTCCGTCCGGGTTATCGCTCACCAAAACATGACTGGCACGGCGCTCTATTACATTCTCTTGTACCGTATCAATCTTCACCTCCTGATTGGTGAAAGTGGCAAAATAATAATACTTGCCCTTATACGGATGTAACTCGGCAGCCCAAATCATTGGTTTCGGTCCCATCCACGAACCGGAATCAGTCTTTGCCACATGGAACGGTCCTTCCCAAAGTTTCAAATCCTTGCTTTTCCAAAGCATACCGCCGGTTCCGGTCATATAATACATAGCCGTCTTCCTGTCTGCCAAAATGCAAGGGTCACTCAGTACAATAGAATCCAAAGGCACTTCCTTCCGTCTTTCCTGCTGACATCCTTGGCAAGCAGACACCAGCCACGAAAAAGAAACACCTAACAACAAAAACAATCCAATCTTTTTCATGCATATTCTATTTTAAGTTTCACAAATTCGACATTACAAATATACGAACCTAGAAAGGTAATGAAAACAGAAAGGCACATTTCCTCACGAAATATGCCTTCAATTCTAACTTAACCTAACCTAAAATTCTATTATCACATCACAGTATGTTAACCTTCTTCCTAAAAACCTATCTTTAATACCTATTATCTCTTTTTACCGATAGCAAAGATAAAAAATCTGATTGACAACCATAGGGGTAAAATCGAGCAAGATGGATGCAATAATCAGTCAAGAACAGACTATTGCACTATTTTCCATCCTTCAGACTATTTTCAACAGGGATTACTGAAAGAAATCCAGTGTCCAGTTGTCCATCCACTCCACGTATGGAATTCCTTCCTTGAATTGAACAGGTAACCAAATGTAACGGGCATCACTGGGATGCTCCGGACGCCAGATATCCGCCATAAATATAAAAGCATCTTTCTTCCCCTCCACTTTCAGAATATAAGTGCTCTGTCCGCCAAACGTAAGTTCCGACTTAGGTCCCACACAAGGGTTGGGATGCTGAGACCACGGTCCGAAGATGGAAGAAGACGAGAACATACGAGCCTCATTGGGAGCCCAACCGGTACAACCGGAAGTGATCATCCAGTAGGTTCCGTCTTTTTTGAAGATAGCAGGTGCCTCATTGTGTCCTGCCGGAGCCACACGCACATAATTCCCTGTGTGTGAAAGATAGTCATCGCTCAATTCCGCTATTTGGAGTGTGAGGTTTTCTTCGGAAGAGTAAATATGGTAGGCTTTACCATCCTCATCTACATAAAGAGTCATATCGCGAGACATCTGTCCGCCATCCAAATCACGCTTTACTATCAAGCCTTTGTTCACAGCATCCGTCCATTCGGGAGTCCACCATTTTTCATAATTCTTGGCATTCAGAGTATCCAGCACTGCAACAGCCTGTCCGTCCATATCAACAGGCAGCTTACCAGCATTGACACGTCCCGAACGGATGAAACGGTAAGGACCGGCAGGAGTATCACTGACTGCTACCCCGGCACGGGCGGCTGCATAACCTTTTCCTTTCAATTCCAGATGGAACCACATCACAAACTTCCCTGTTTTCGCATTATATATCACTTTAGGACGTTCCAATATACATCCACGCGCTATGTCGCTGCTGTCGTTATCAACAACAGAAAGCGCTACGCCTTCGTTCTTCCAGTCAGTAAGATTCCGAGAAGAATAGCACATTACTCCCACCATGGCACTGCTGGTAGTATCACATTTATTCTCACCGAACCAATAGTATGTTCCATCATGGTACATTACTCCGCCCCCATGGGCATTGATATGCTCTCCGTTGTTATCAGGCCATATCTCACCTGAACGAATGGGTTGCAACGGTTCATTGCTGCATCCGCAAAAGGTATATATTCCAAGACATAATCCTATTATTATTTTTTTTATACCCATATCTATGTATTTTATTTTTTCTGATAAACACGTACATAATCAATCTCATAACGTATCGGATAGGTATTTATCTCTACCTCGCCACCATTAATTCCACCCACCGCTAAGTTCAACAATATATATTGGGGTTGCATAAATGGATTCTTATAACTACCAATACTACCATTATAGGTATCTTTCAGTAAGATTTCATTTAGCAACTCATCGTCCAAATAAAGACGAATAGCCTCTTCGTCCCAATCCATCCGCCATATATGAAATTCGGAAGCCCAATCCGAATTTTTCTCCAAAAAATGGATAAATGGAATAGCCTTACTATTCCATTTTGCATTCCATTGACGATCTGTTCCCCATGCAGCATTGGCTAAAATATGAGGAATTCCATGCTTACGATAAAACTCCATGATATCTATTTCTCCACAGGAAGGCCATTCCATACTGCTTCCCAAAGTCCAAATTGCCGGCCATGCTCCTTTTCCTACAGGAATACGTGCGCGCACTTCAAAACGTCCATACAAAAATTCTTTCTTTCCTAATGTTGTTATAGAAGAAGAGGTGCACTCAATATATTCACGAGAAGTGCGCCAATCATAACTACCTGCTTTATATAACGGATTTTTCCGTTTTTCCGAACGTGCTTCTATCACAAGCAACCCACCCTGACACCAAGCGTTGTCAGATTGATACCATTGTAACTCCTCATTACGAGCATACCCCTGTTCATAATTCCATATTGATTCATCCAAACAACCGTCTTTATTGAATTCATCACTCCAAACCAATTGATAGTCTTGTGCATTACAATGCCCCCCTATAAGAAGTACAACACACAATTTCAGTAATTGAAATAATTTTATCATACATCTACTATCTTAAACAATATCTTTATAATCATCACAAGTAAATATTCCAATGGTGATAGCGGCTGTTATACAGCCAGCTATCCATTGTCCTTATTTTTCAAATCCCTCTTCTGTTTTTATTTATTAATCCAAAGGCGCAGTTTCCGGATCATCTATTGCAACTTCTGCATCATACATCATAAATTCACCAATATTCCAATAGGAGGAACTTCCAGTAGCAGATGTTACACTAAAACGAAAATAAGTAAAAGTCTTACCTGGCATAAAGAAAGTAGAAATATATTCACTTCCAGCTGAACTAGGGAGTCCGTCCAATGTACCTACAGTTTCCCAATCAATACCATTATTACTAATTTGTAAATCTACCACACTAGGACGTCCACTTGTGGTCCAAGAATTATCCGTTCTGTTTATGTAACCCACGAGAAAATTTTCATGAGGTTCTTTCAAATTAACCTGAATCCACTGTGGATAAGGAATAGCTTCATGCCAATTCGTATGAAAAAAAGTATTTTTATCCCCATCCACTGCATTTTTTATAGGTCCTTCTGACGGTTCTTGAGCGTTTGTACTTAACTGTTCTGCCACTAATTTGATTTGACTTCGTGACACTAAAGTATAAGACGCAGGTGCAACTCCTGAAAGTGCTCTTACAACTTTAATCTCGCCACCTTCATCATTTGCGTTAAATGTTTGGAAATTAAACTCATATTCACCAAAACGAGCACGAGTTTCATCTATCAACAATTCCGTAGTTCCTTTTGAAACAATCTTATAGACAGTTTCTTTTGTCAAAGGATCATAATACCATATTTTAAGATAGGAAAAGTCACCAGCCGGAACTTCCCATCTAAGTTGAATTTGACCGGGAAGAGGCTCTGAAGTTACCGTCTCTATAGCAACCGGAACACCTGTATATCCTATTACATCAATAGCATCTAATTTATCATCGCAGCCTGCAGTAAACATAAAAACTGACAAAGCTGCTATCGTATATTTTATATTGAATTTCATAGTTCCATTCTTTATTATTCAACAATATTTACTATTACCAACCTGGATTCTGAATTAGATTTGGATTTTTTCTTATTTCTGAATCAGGGATAGGAAACAAATACATCTTATCATCCCAATAACGATTACTAATTACACGTTTATAAGTATATGTATCATTATTTTTGGTAATTTGCATTTGTACAATACTTCTTTGAGTATCTCCAGCCTTCCAACGCCGAACATCCCAAAAACGATGTTGTTCAAAAGCAAGCTCCACCATACGTTCACGACGATATTTCTCTACAAACTGGTTATTAGTCAATCCTTCAGGTACTTCAGGCATTTGCACATCTGAACGGTTACGAACCACATTAACAGCTTCACGGGCAGACATTGTGAATTCCGTACTAACAGCATCAGCTGATCCCAAATAATTAAATACCGCTTCAGCATAATTTAAATAGAATTCTCCCAAACGATATGTAATCCAATTATGGCGTTTTCCTCCACTACTGGTAGAAGCACTAATATCAATAGTCTTATCCAAGTACTTTTTCAAATAATACCCGGTGGGAGTTGCTCCAGCAATAGGTAGTGCATTGCGTCCTCCTATATAAATTTCCAATGGATTTGGATTAGTATCTGGCCATTTCTCACCATTTACAGCGATAGTCATTTCCATACGAGGATCACGATTATCATACGGTTTATTTGGATCATATCCACTTTCTGGCTCATCCCATGCTTTTCCTGTTACTTTCATTTCGTAAGCATCAACCAAAGTTTGAGTAGGACAATTACCTGACCCACCATTTTCCATTCCTACTGGGAAATTAGTATATTCAGGCGAACTAGTATCTCCGATACGACGTACAAAAATCATTTCTGACGCTTTCCAATTATCTGTTCCCCATAACTCTGAATATTTACCCATTTTTATGCCATTCTCTGCACAAAAATCAATAACTTTCTTACTAGCTAAAGCTGCTTGTTTCCACAAATTTACATCATTAGCTATATTAAATAAAGGGCTTGCTTGATAAAGTAATGTTCGAGCCTTCAAAGCCAATACTGCCTGTTTAGTAATACGACCAGTTTCAGGGCTTTCTCCATTAGCGGCATCATTTTCTAATTTAGAATAATCCACAGGAAGTTCATCTGCTATCTCATCACATTCCTTAATTATAAAATCAAAAACCTCAGCAGCCGGTGTACGCTTCACCTGATTGGCCTCTTCTTCAGTCAGCACCTTCGTAACCAAAGGTATATCGCCATAAGCACGTACCAAATTAAAATAGAAATAAGCACGCAAAAAACGAACTTCATACTTATAACGGTTAAAGCGATTCATCTCAGCTACATAATTTTTATCTTCTTTCAATTCAGAAAAATCGGCATTTTGTGATTCCTCCAAAAAGAAATTAGCATCCCTAATTCCACTATAATAATTCCATAGACTATGAGAATTAGTCGAGCTCCATGCACCGTTTATCCAATCATGTATTGAAGACCAACTCCACGCAAATTGCGCCTCATCACAAGCAGAGCAATAAGAAACCTCACTAGGCAAATCATAATCCAAGTAACTATATATATTCGTAACTACAGCTCCGGTACGTCCAAAATCTGTAAATACATAATCTTTATCATACACAGTATATTCATGATAGTCCAAATCCGCACAAGAAGCCATAACCGACATATAGGCTAACCCTAACAATATTTTTTTCAATTTCATAGTCATACTTTTTTAGTTATAAAAAATTAAAAGCCAACAGACAAACCAATATTAATAGAACGTGTGGTCGGAATACCATTTCCTATTGATTCCGGATCTATTTCTTTAATATGGTCCCAACAGAACAAATCAACCCCTCTTACATATAGCTTAGCACTGTTCAAATGCCATTTATTGACAACTGAATGAGGTAATTTATAATATACTTCACAATTACGTAATTTTAAGAATGATCCATCAACCAACCATACGGAACTTGACTGTGTATTATTCTGAACAGTTTCAGTAGTCAAACGAGGATATCGTGCATTAGGAGTTTCTGGTGTCCAACGATTTTCATAATAGTAATTTGAAATAGCATTGCCATTAGACAATGGACGATACAAACCATTCAATGTAGTCCATGAAGTATAATTTCCAACCCCTTGAAAATCAAAATTAACCCCTATTCCTTTCCATTCTGCGCCTATATTGAATGAATAATAAATTTCAGGGACACTAGAATTATAACCTAAAGGAATCTGATCAAATTCATTAATTACATTATCGTTATTCTGGTCTTTATACTTAATGTCACCTGGTCTCACGACACCGAACTGTTGGGACGGACTATCATCAATATCACTTTGATCTACAAAAAATCCCACTGCTTGATAACCAAAAATCTGTCCCACGGCTTTTCCAGTAGCACGAAGATACTCATAAGCTTTCGGTTCTTCCAACTGCTCTACAATTTTATTCTTAGTTAAAGTAAATGTTCCCCCAAAATTGAAACGAACCTTACCTAAGCTTTTTATATAATTTGCTCCAAATTCCAAACCTTTACTATCAACCACACCAGCATTAGCATAAGAAGCTGTTGCACCCAATATTGACGAATTCTTACCACCTGTATATACCCAAATATCTTGACGCTTTTCATAAAAAGCGTCAGCTGTCAACGTTAGACCACCAAATAAAGTAGCATCCAGACCGACATTATATTTATACGCTTTTTCTGTTGTACCATTTATTGAGGGCAATTGACCTTCCTGCCAACTTCCACCATTACTAAAATTATCTTGGATAGGATATCCACCACCACTCCCGTTCATGGTTTCATACCAATATCCGTTATAAGGAATATTATCCGTATTAATAACGCCGAATGAAGCACGTAACTTCAAGAAATTCAGCCATGAATAATTATTCAATAGACTTTCATTAGATGCAACCCAAGCAAGTCCTACTGTAGGAGAAATATGCCATTGATTTCCTGTTTCCAATAAATTAGACGCTGAGTTTACTAATGCAAAATCGAAGAAATAACGATTTTTATACCCATAATGCGTATACCATGACCAATTGCAATGATAAAGATTAGAGTTTATATTGGCATTATTGTCATATTTATAAGTATACATCAATGTTGTATATACTTTATGTTCTCCAAACTGACGCTTCCAGTCCACATTTGCCATAAAATTGAAAGAACGATACTGCCAATCAAGTTTACTTCCTCCTTTCATCTCACTGTCCGAGCCACCTGTATATTCGGAAAAAGCACTCGGTTCACCATTTTTCCATTCTGTCACAACAGTACTTCCATACGCATAATCTTTGCAATGATCCTCCCAATAAGAAGCAACATTATCATATCCCATACGAAAAGAGGCTCCTAAACCTTTCGTGATAGAAGACAAATCCTGTCTTAAGCTCATATCTGCCCACAACCCCAATGTATGTCCCTTGGAATAACCGCGACCCTGAGCCAATGCAACTGGATTATTATATCCATCCCATGTTGCATTACCACCCCACAAACCATTTTCTGTACGAATAGGAAATGCCGCAGATGGAGTCATATATAATTTTCCAATCAAATTATCAGAACCATATCCCGGACGACTAAATTCATTTAACATCCCCATAATATTTACCTGCATTTTAGTCTTAGGAGTCAAATCAATATCCAAATTACTACGAAAATTTGCTTTAGAATACTTCTCTTGAGTTGAATAACCATCATTCTCATTGGCATTTTTATAAAAGCCACGACCGTTTTGCAAATTCAACATTGTATAATAACGCAATTTAGAAGCGCCTCCACGAAAAGTTAAAGTTGCAATATCTGATGATCCTCTTTCACGGAACACCTCATCCCACCAATTGACATTGGGATAATAATAAGGATATTTGCCACTTTTGAAAGCATTCAATTCATTCTGACTATATTTAGCAGCTTTTCCATCATTAGCCAATGCCTCATTCATGGCTCTAGCATAAGTATACGAATCCGACATTTCGGGTAAACGATTTTGATAAGTAAAACCATGATCATAAGCAAAACTTATTTCACGCTTCTTATATAATCCACGCTTCGTTACGATATTCACTACTCCATTCGCTCCTTTATAACCATAAAGAGCCACTGCAGCTGCATCACGCAAAACCGTTACGGACTCCACCTCTTCCGGTGTAAGATAACGTAAAACTTGATAAGCGTTATCACGCTCCAAACCATCAACTACCAGCAATATACCATTATTACCATTTAAACTTTTTTGCCCACGAATGAACATAGAAGGTATTTGCTCCCACATGGTTCCCGTTTTTTGCATAGTAGTCAATCCGAGCACATTGCCGTACAATGAATTACCTACGGTATATGAAGATCTAGTTGCAATATCATCACTATAAACAGTAGAAGCTGCTCCCGTCGACTCAGTATAGGTCTGTTCCAATCCAAAACCGTAATTCACTTTATTCGAAAAGAAATCCATTATAACAGTCATCTTTTTATCCATTTCCGCCTTTACTACTTTTTTTGCATCATACGGCGTCTGAATCCAAAGCTGAGCATCCTTTGATACTGAAATTGTAAAATTTCCCATAACGTCTGTCGATACCATAGTAAGTGGTTGCCCCAATACAGACACGGCAGCTCCCGATACCGGGTTTCCCACCTTATCAACCACCTTACCAGTCACATTAACTTCTTCCTGTGCCATGGCATTCATACTTGTAAAAGCAAGTATTGTCAAAGCTAATATTTTATTTTTCATTGTTTCTAGTTTTTATTAGATAAAAAATCAAGTATTACCAACCTGGATTTTGAGTCAATCCATATCCTTTGTTTACTTCATTTACAGGAAATGCAGACAAATACCATTTTGAATTGAAATTTGTCCACCATGCACGAGCTGAATTAGATATTTTGAACTGAGTATATTTAAATTTTGTCGGAAAAGGTCCCCGTTTATCTTCCGGTTTATCAGACCATGAACCACTTCCACCATCAGCACGTTCAATAAGCAAACCATGTAAAGGACGCTCAAAAAGATCAGCACGCTTATTACGTATCATATCAAAGAAACGAACATCTTCCAACCCAAGTTCACAAGCACGTTCTCGTAATATTTCTTCCATCAAAGCATTCGAATCAGATAGTAAATTCTTGTCTTGATTCGACTCTATCAACCCTTTTAATCCGACACGCGCACGTACCTTATCCACCATCTCTATAGCTAGTTTCGGTTGATTATTTTTCAGAAGTGCTTCCGCATAAATCAAATACATTTCCGACATACGTAAATAAGGCCATTCCAAATAATTATTGGCTAGACTTCCTTTACCTTCTTTATAGAATTTATATAAACCGAAGCCTGTTGCATACTGTCCTGTTTCAGTACTTGTACTATTAGCGTTTTCACGTCCTCCTACCCATAATTCCACAGAACGGCCACTCCATTTAGCACCATTTACCAAAATTGTTTCATACAAACGTGGATCACGAGTAGGTTTATTATAATCATTATTCTCAAAAAACATATTATTATTCTGTACTGCCTTATCAAAGTCAAAGGATTCGCCTGTTGCCATAGGGAACATTTCCATATACTCCAATGTAGGCGTATAACCGCCATTGGGCACCCAATCGCCCCAATAATACCACCAATCCCAATTATACTTACCAATGATACGGGTAGAAATCAACAATTCCGAATTTTCACGTAAGAAATAAGCTTTATTAAAAGCCGCTCTATAGGCATCATTCGTATCACCAACAGCCTGAACTAGTTCATAATGCCCATTAACTTGCAGGGCTTGGAAAAATTCTTCACAAGCAGTCAGACATGCTTTCCATAATTCAGGTTTATATCCTCCGTACCACACTTGATGATTGATAACCGCTTCTTGTGGTTCTGCCGTACAATATGGTTCATTGTCATTAAATAAAGGACTTGCAGCAAAAAGCAAAATTTTACATTTCAAGCCCATAGCTGCCGCTTTAGTCATACGTCCTTGCCAGTTAGCCTCTCCATCCTCAGTCAAATCCCAAGGAAGTACAGTGGCCGCTTCATCTAAAAGACCTATCATAAAGTTCACTGTTTCTTCTACGGTAGCTCGAGGAACATCATATTCATTTTCAGCCGCAAAAGACGCTTTTACTATAGGCAATCCACCAAAATGACGAAACATATCAAAATAGCGAGAAGCTATTATTACCTTCGCTTCCGCTTTCAATCGTTCTTTTTCATTCCCGTCCATATCGGGTACACGATCTACATTTTCAATAAAGATCCATGAACTACGTATTGCCTGCCAAGTTTCTTCTTTAGTAAAACCAAAACGTGTTTCAGCTGTACCATCTTCTGTACTAGCAGTATAAGTACCAGAATAATAATGTCTATTCAAACCATCCCATGAATTATGAGAATGAAAACAATCAGATAAACATTCAAACATACCAGTATTCATCTTACCATCCACATCATTCCAGTTTGTGGCCAAACCATAATACAACTTTGAATAAGTATTCCACAAAAAACGACGAGCATACTCCGCTTTACCGAAAATTGTATCTTGAGTTACAGCCACACTTGGTGCTTTTTCCAAGAAAGCATCACCGAATTTTATATCATCGACACATGAAGTGGCAAGCGTTGCTCCCACAAATGCTATAATAAACCATTTTTCAAAATGTTTCATAAGATTTCAAGATATTAGAATCCAACTTTTAAACCTAAATTAATCACGCGAGTCAATGGATAATTTGGACGATCACTTTGACGTGACTCAGGATCCCCCCACATAAAATCCGTCAATGTGAATAAGTTATACGCACTTACATATAAACGGCACTGATTCATTTTTATTTTCTTCATGAAAGGCATATTAAAATTATACCCCAATTCAACACTTTTCAAACGTAAATAACTTGCATCACACAAATACAAGTCGGAAGCTCTATAATTGTTCGCTTGAGCTAACTTCGATATACGAGGGAATTTAGCCGTATAAGTATCGGCCGACGAACGCCATGTATTTTCATATTGATAAAGAAGCAATCCTTTATTTTGTGTATCTCCCAGCGGTTGACGGAATTCGGAAAGCATACGGTCTACATTCCACGCTCCTGTAAACTGCGCTGTAAAATCCCATCCCTTCCAACTAAATCCAAGATTCAAACCAGCTGTATATTCAGGAGTATCCACATACCCCAAATCACGGCTAGCATCATCTCCATCAATAACACCGTCACTGTTTAAGTCAGCAAATACCGCATCACCTGGCTGTAAAGATAAACCATGATCTGCTATAGGTCTACCAAATTCTTCCTGATATCTAGCCTCTGCAGTTTCATCATAATATCCCCAAAATTTATAAATCAAACGAGAACCAATTGTACGGCCAGTTTCATACAACCAATCTTCATTCTTTTCAATCTCATTCTTATAAACAATTTTGTTGCGCGCAAAAGAGAGATTGAAGTTTGCCCAATAACGGAAATCATCACCGATTTTATCATTCCATTTTAGCTGAAACTCATATCCTTTATTTTCAGTTTTACCAACATTCATAATAGGTAAAACCATACCCAAAATTCCCGGCATATAATCTGGAGAAGAAAGAATATCTCGACGGTTTTCTTTAAAATAATCTAAAGAAATATTTAGTTTTTCATTCAGAATAGAAAAATCAATACCATAATTCTGCTTAACAGATTTTTCCCAAGTTACATCAGCATTCGATTTACTAGCCTCATAAGCACCCGGCTTCTTATTTCCAGCATTCGTACCGAAAAAATAGCCATCGTCATTCAAAATATAAGCGTCTGGAAGATACAAAAATCTATTATTTCCGTTATTATCATTACCTACCATACCTACAGAGGCACGTACTTTAAAGTAATTGATCACTTTCTTTAACGGCTTAAAAAAAGACTCTTCACTGACAATCCAACCAATAGAGCCAGCTGGGAACAAGCCATAACGTTTACCTGGAGCAAAATTCTCAGAACCATTATAACCAACATTAAACTCTGCCATATATCGAGTTTTATAATCATAGGTAGCACGCCCCACAAAGCCAACATAAGCCGAAGGAATATCATCATAAGTACCTCCTGGATAATATCGTTTTGATTGATTATAAAGCACCAAACCTGTCACATTATGATCTCCAAATTTGCGACTGTAATTCAAAGCAGCTTCCATATACCAATCACGTGATTTACCTTCACCATTTGAATTACGACTATAAGACAACTGAGAATCAGAGCCACTCTTACGATAACCAATAGATCCATCATCATGAAGAACTGGTGTATATACAGCCATAGAAGAACTGGCTATTTTTTGTGTCCAATAACTAGTATTATAAGAACCCTTCAATTTAAAAGAAAGTCCTTTGGTTATAAAATCTAACTTTTGATCCAATACAAGATCCACATTCAACACATTTGTTGTTGTAGAACGGAAGCCTTTCCCATAATAAGAATTCAATCCGTCAGATCCAGTAAATGGTAGATAATCAGCATTTGAAACCACACGTTTTCCATCTACAATGCCTGCACCAGCAAAAGGCACAGCCCAATATAATTTACGGAACAGCTGATTCTGGTCTTCTCCAGACTCAGGAGTACGTTTAGTTTCAATACGCCCACCAATATTAACAGAAATTAATGTAGTCTTAGTCGCATCAAAATCCAAATTAGCACGATAATTGTAACGTTTGTAGTTAAAGTTAAAATTATCAGACGCTGCAAGTTGTTTGAACATACCATCTTGTGTAAACATACCTGCTGATACAAAGTAACGCATTCTATCAGTACCTCCCGATATATTTACATTATGTTGTGACTGAAACGCTGCCTTATTCATACAGTAATCAATCCAATTAATATCCGGATATAAAATAGGATCTGTATGATCTCTGAATTTTATCAATTGCTCTTCTGTAAATGTAGGTACTCCACCATCATTTACCTGTAAATCATTATAATAAGACGCATACTGATAAGAATTGGCAAATTCCAATTGTTTCGTTCTTAAGTTAACACCTGCCGAAGTTGAAAAAGAAATTTTAGCCTTACCTTCAGCACCACGTTTAGTAGTAATCAATATAACACCATTAGCACCACGAACACCAAATACGGCTGTAGCCGAAGCATCTTTCAATACCGTAATACTTTCTACCTCATTGGGGTCAATCTGCGAAAATTCGCGTTCTACCCCATCCACTTGAATCAAAGGTTTGGCATTATTCCAAGTAGCAATACCACGCACATACAAATCCGCCTCATCAGCACCGGGTTCACCAGAATATTGCACCGAAGAAATACCTGTAATCTGACCAGACAATACATTCGACATAGACGCAGCAGGAGTTTTTAGCAAATCCTCACCTTTCATTGAAGAAATGGCTCCTGTTATAGAAACTTTCTTTTGTGCACCATACGCTACGACTTGTACCTCACCTAACATTTGTGAATCATCTTCGAGCACAACTCTTAAATTCTTACCAGATTGAGGTGTCAAGACTTGATCTTTGTAACCGATAAAGGAAATTTTTATTTTTCCATTTTTAGGTACTGAAATAGAAAAAGTACCTTCAAAGTCAGTAATTGTTCCCATTGTAGTACCTTCTACAACAACATTCGCACCAATCACAGGCTCACCCGAAGCATCAACAACAATACCTTTTATAGTTTGCTGTTGATGTATTAACTGAACAGCCATAACCTTATCGGCAGCTGACACAACCAAGGGGTGAGAAGCTATGAAACCAGTGCAAAACAATAAGACAGTAGTAAATGCCTTACGATTTCTCATAAATGAGTTAGATTTCATTGTTTTTTCCTTTTTTAAAATTAGATAATAAGGTTTATAAACTCTCTATATTTTGTGGCAATCTTTTTACCCCAAAAAACTAATCAACTTATTGTTTCATCTAAAGTTTTTTACTAGATTTACAAATGTTTTAGATAAGATATCCTTTAAAACGATGCAAAAATAAAAGATGTTATGAAAAAACAAAGATTAAAAATTAAGCAAGAATGGTAGAAAAATCATTCATAACGAGTTTTTAGTCCATAATTGTCAAATATTCTATGGTTCATAAATTTAATATAATCAATTGTATTAGAATCACATATGTTATATATATGTTATTAGATGTTTTAATTCCAGCTACTGCCCAGCCATATATGATTAAAAGATTGGGAGTAGAAGACGGAATATCTAGTAATTATGTAGTTGGAATCACCCAGGATCAACAAGGTTGTATGTGGATCGCAACCGAAGACGGATTAAATAAATTTGATGGTAATCATTTCACCGTATATACAAAACA
This sequence comes from Phocaeicola sp. GP0067, assembly GCF_031119655.1. Taxonomy (NCBI): domain Bacteria; kingdom Pseudomonadati; phylum Bacteroidota; class Bacteroidia; order Bacteroidales; family Bacteroidaceae; genus Phocaeicola; species Phocaeicola sp. GP0067. Next base: position 56,316 of record NZ_JAVHZY010000015.1, on the reverse strand, counting down.
CACCTCTGGCCTGACCAGTAATGAACTAAATACCGTATTGGCCGATCCCAATGAAAATATTATCTGGATTGCAACTCAACGCAACGGATTATGTGCATTTAACTGTGATCAAGAAACATTTACCTCCTATATAGCTGAAAAGTCACAATTACAAACAAATGACATTACTGACTTGTCTTATGCCTCAGATGGAGGAATATGGATAACCCACTATCATGTCGGCATAGAACATTATAACCCCCGAACCAAAAAATTCACAGCCTATAGAAATGATGAAATACAAGGGTTACCGATTCCCAACTGGACTTCTTGTGAAGACAGAACAGGGCATTTATATATTGGACATGCCTTCAATGGATTAAGCATCTTATCATTAAAAGACAAGACTGTTAAAAATTATATACCTGATCCCAAGGATCCCAACAGTCTGCCCGGACAAGAAGTTCGAGCCATTTGCATAGACAAGAATGACAATGTATGGATCGGAACAAACGCAGGACTTGCCCTCTTTAATCCTACCACTGAAAAATTTACAGTATTCAAACATAATCCCAATGATGACAATTCACTATTATCCAATTCTATATACGATATCAAACAGATGAAAGACGGGAAGATATGGATATGTACCAACATGGGAGGAGTAAGTATATTAGATTTACAACATAACGCCTTTATTTCTGCAGAAGAAATAGATTTTCAAAATATAAAGGCCACCAATGACAATTATGGGCTATCTTCACCTAATGCACGATGTGCCTATCAAGATTGTTATGGTAATATATGGATAGGAAACTATCGGGGAGGTATCGATTTCATTAGTCATACCCAACCCATGTTCAATATTCTACCTTATACAATAGAAACAGCAAAAGGACTAAGCTACAAACAAGTGTGGGGAATGTGGGCTACAGACAATCAAGTATGGCTAGGAAGTGAAGATGAATTGGGATTATTTATAAATGGAAAGAAAATAAAGACATATGATCTTTACTCGCATGAACTTGTGTACAACACGCATATCAATACCATTTATGAAGACAGACAGAAACGTCTATGGCTTGGAACTTACAAAAACGGAATACTGCTCTATAAACCAGATAAACAAGAAATTGTTCACATATCCTCTAGTCTATTCAACAATCTAGATGTCAGATGCTTTTATGAAGATCAGAACGGAAAAATGTGGATTGGGACTGAAACCGGAATCTATTCCTGTACAAATGAAGTACTCGTAAAGGAAGAAGAAATACAAAAACAATTACCAGACATCATGGTACATTCTCTTTTGCGTGACAAAGAGGGGAAATTATGGGTAGGTACTTTCGGCAAAGGCATCTCTATCTTTGATGTAAACAATAAGCTACTATGGAATTTCGTTATTGAAAACGGCTTCTGCTCCAATGCTGTGAATCACATGATAAAAGATTCAGAAGAGCAAATATGGGTTGCGACCCGCGAAGGACTAGCCGTATTCAAAAATACCAGCCAACCAAACAGATACAAAATCTTTAAAGAAAAGGAAGGTTTAGAAAACAGTCATATACGTGCTATTTGCGAAGATTTGGAAAAAAGAATTTGGATAAGTAGTAATGACGGCATCTCCTGTTTAGATCCAAAACAAAACCTATTTTATAATTATAATCATCACGACGGAGTTCCGATGGGTGATTTCATGAACGGCTCCACTTGTATGACTCACAATGGAATTATCTATTTCGGCTCTCAAAATGGAGCATGTTTCTTTAACCCCAAAGAACTATCTTCTATCCGCCAAGTTTCCCCTGTTAAAATCACCCAATTCTGCAAATACAATAAAAAAACAGAAAGTAAAGATGCTGAAATTTCAATTCCATTCAAAAAGGGAGTAGTCCATTTACCTTATAATCAGAATAGTTTTCGCATTACATTTAATGTATTAGACTACACACAAAGTCCACAGGTAGAATTCACTTATATGCTAGAAGGCCTTGAAAACAGATGGTATGACACACAAGGAGAAAATCAAGTAATTTTTCGTAATATTCCTCCAGGTAAATATAACTTCAAAGTGAGAACACGCATCCGTAATCAAGAATGGGACAAAGAAATCGCCTCATTGAATATCTTTATTGCTCCTCCCCTTTGGCTTACCTGGTATGCCAAATTGGGTTATGTCATATTGTTTATCTTCGCATTATATGCATTGCTCCGTTTTTATAAACGTAAACTGGACTTAGAGAGTTCACTGGAAGTGGAGCGCAAGCAAAGTCTGAACAAACAAGAACTGAATGAAGAACGCCTGCGCTTCTACACCAACATCACCCATGAACTGCGTACTCCGCTCACGCTGATTCTAGGTCCATTGGAAGACCTGTTGAGTGATGCCACCTTATCTCCCAAACACGCCAACAAAATCAGCATCATTCATGATAGCGCCACCCGTCTGCTGAATCTGATAAACCGCATACTGGAATTCCGCAAGACCGAGACCCAGAACCGTAAATTATCTGTAGCCAAGGGAGATCTGGGACAATTGGTACAGGAAGTGGGATTGCGTTACAAAGAGCTGAATCCCAATAACAAAGTAAATTATCATATTCATATCGAAACGGAAGATACGGAAATCTTCTATGACGCGGACATGATCACCATCATACTGGACAACCTGATGAGCAATGCTGCCAAATATACTTCCGAGGGAGATATCACCTTATCACTCCGTTCAGTAGAAGAGAACCAAATAAAATACACGGAAATCAGTGTCAGTGATACCGGTCATGGCATTGACGCCGAAGCGTTACCACACATTTTCGATCGCTATTATCAGGCAAAAAGCAAATATCAGGCATCGGGTTCGGGAATCGGGCTCGCTCTGGTCAAAGGTTTGAGCGAATTGCACGAAGGAATCCTGAAAGTAGAAAGCGCAGTGGATACGGGAACCACATTCACGCTGCGCCTGCTCACCGAGAATACATATCCCAACGCTATTCATACACAACATGATATGGAAAAGAAGCCGATGGATGCAGAGGAAACCACCATTACCGATACACCAACCGAAAATCATCCCATTGTACTGGTGGTAGAGGACAATGCCGACATACGGGAATACATCCGGAGCTCTTTTACAGATATCTATGAAGTAATCACTGCCAAGGATGGCAAAGAAGGCTGTGAACTGGCACAGGCACGAATTCCCAACATCATTGTCAGTGATATCATGATGCCGGTCATGGACGGTATCGAACTTTGCAAGCGAATAAAAGAGGATATGCGCACCAGCCATATCCCTGTAATCTTACTGACGGCTAAAGATTCTTTACAAGACAAGGAAGAAGGATATGCATCCGGAGCAGATTCCTATCTTACCAAACCGTTCAGTGCCAAGCTGCTGCACAGTCGCATCAACAACCTGTTGGAAACCCGTAAGAAAATAGCCTCTTTGCTGGCACTGGCCGATACGCAGCCCAAACAGGAAAGTGCCGTGAGTTCGTTAAACAAACTGGATAATGAATTCTTGCAGAAAATCACGCAAATAATCGAAGAGAATCTGGAAATGGAAAAGATGGATATCGCTTTCATTGCCGACAAGATGTGCATGAGTCACTCTACCCTTTACCGCAAGATAAAAGGACTGACAGATATGTCCGCCAACGAATTTATCCGTAAGGTAAAAATGCGCAAGGGAGTGGAACTGCTGATGTCCGGACAATATACTATTTCAGAAATAGCCTATATGATAGGATTCAGCAGTGTGGCCTATTTCCGCCAATGTTTCAAGGACGAATACGGAATGTCGCCTTCGGATTATGTGAAACAGAAACAGTAGACTCCCTAGCGGATTCTGATCATTGCTTGGAATCATCCTGAGCTGTTCTTCTTTAGAGTTTTATATTTCTGCTGCCACTGCTACCACCCTTCCTGCTGAAATGCCAATGAAAAGTGGTAGCAGTGGAGCAACAATATAAAGCTCGTTTGTTGTAGAACTCTTGGATCAAGTTATAACTGTCACAATCGAATTCAAGTCCAGCCTGAACATTCTGTTTCTATTTTTCTTCCAAAGAAAGCAGTATCCCGATCACTTCCGCATAATTCTTTCTACCGGAAGGAATGTTGTTACCCTTTAAAAACAGGTTATAAATTTTATTCTGCACTTCACCCAACAGGGTACTATAACGCTCATTCCAATACATACGTTTATATTCATAATCCTTCACCACTTCGGGACGGATCGTCTTAATCCATTCACGGAATTCCTCTTCCGTCAACACAGAAGATGCATTGACCAGCACATAGGGCAACAGACCGAAATAGGCACTATAACGCACCGCCGGCCGCTTTGAAGAGCGACAAACCCTGTAAGCCCAATAATTCGCTTCCGCCTCATTACTTACCCCCAACAGGTGAGACAGTTCATGGGCATACGTAAATGGCAATTGTACAGGAAGCAATTCTTCATTCAATTGCGACTCCGCAAAAAAAGGTCCCATATATCCCAATACCCCCACACCCGAATAAAGCGGATTAAACCACACCTGCTTGGGATGCTGATAATCCCGGGGAAGAGCCAAGCCATACATAGACGGAACCTGCCGGTAAATCTCCTTGATCTCCTGCCGCATCCTTTCAGGGTCCGTTTTCACCTCAGCCGTATAGGACTGATTCAGACTATCTGTATAGGAAACAAGGAAACGATGGAATGCCTGTTCATCGTAACCGGCAGGCTCCACCTCCATCCGCCGGTAAATATCGTAACGGAAATAATTCAAGCCCCATCCCAGATAAAACCAGATATAGACCCATGCCAGCAACTCCACTTCCCTGCCCACAATGAATCTCCAGCTTTTCTTCTTCCGGCGTTTAAGAAAAGGATAAATAATCATCCATAAAATGATTACAACCACCAGCACCTCCTCTAAGGAAAAAGGGAAAACAGAAGCTATAGCGGACAACGCCGCCGACAGCCACGGATAGATATGACAGGCATACCCTTCGGCCATGACGGGAAAAAAACGGCAAAGTACAATGCACAGAAGAAGCAATGCAAGTACTATATATCTCAGAATAGGGAGAAGTTTTGTTTTCATGGATGCAAAGCTACTATCTTTTTGCCATTTTCAGATACAGATGACACAAAGCTTTTATTTTTTAAACACGAACAACGCAGATGATACGGATAAGTATAAAAACAACTTCGTATCATCTGCGACGTTCGGATTTAAAAGCAATCAGAATAAATCCCAAGTGCGTATATCATCACTCCAGTGATGGTCTTTCGGGAAAGGCTGTCCACCCCATGCCTTGGCTTGTGTGCAAGGTTGTGCGGCATCTGTCCAGAACGGATGTGCGGCAGGAAGCCCCAGCGGAAGGAATGCCAGTGATGTCATATAAAGACTGCCGTTATTGGTGTACCAATCCGCCACATTGGGCTGACGGCCTGCAAAACCGATGGTCAGGAAGCCCGCCTCATTGAAGTTCTCGGTGTTGTCATACATCCGGTGCATCACAGAAGTCAGTGCGGCACGCGCCTGTCCGTTGCTCACCCCTTCGGGCAACTGCTGATACCAAGCCATCAGCGCCAAGGGTTGCATAGTGGCCAAACGATAAGGAATGGAACGGCCGAATACCGGGAAAGTACCCTCAGGAGAAATCAAGCGTTCCAGTACAAGGCTGAATTTCCTGGCACGTTTCAAGGCGCGGTCATAATATTTTTTATAATGAATACGAGTGTATTTCCCTGCATCCTTCATGCCCTGCAACGTTTCCAGATACATGGGATGGAAGACATAACTGCTATAATAGTCGAAAGCGAAAGAAGGACCGTCCGCATACCAGCCATCTCCCGTGTACCATTCCTCCACCTTGCGGATAGCCGAATTGATACGGTATTCGTCACATTCCGCTCCTGCCTTTGCCAGGAAACTCTCGATGGTAGAAGAAAACAGCAACCAGTTGGTGTAAGGCGGGTCCACACGGCGCAACTGGGTAAATTCTTCAAAATAACGTTTCTTGGTTATATCATCCAAAGGCATCCAAAGCTGGTCGTAAGCACGTAGAAAACTTTCGGCCACGTATGCCGCATCCACCAAGGCCTGTCCGTGTCCTCTCCACAACAGATAGTCGGGATTGGCAGGGTCCACCGCATTGGCATAGCTTTTCAATGCCCATTCACGGAGTTGCTTGCGCATCTGTCCCTCTTCCGTATCATCATCGGGAAGTGTCAGCCAGGGAGCGACACCTGCCATAAGGCGTCCGAAGGTTTCCATATAAGTCACCCCTTTGTTACGTCCATCCCAATTAGGGCTCACCTCTACCAGCATATTCTTTTTCAGATTACCTTCCGCCATATTGCTCAGTACGGGAGCTGCCATCTTATAAAGCAAATTGCACCAGTAGGCGCGATCCTGATTTTCAGGAGCTTCCAGATAACGGACATATTCACAAGCAGCCAACAGAAAAGCACCTACCCCGAAATTAGCTTCAGAATCAGCATCGACTACTTGTCCCGGAATGGCCTTCTCACCAATCGGCTGTACGTAACCAATCTTGCCATTCTTCTGCAAAGCAGTCTTTGTCAAATAGTTCCATGCTTTATCTATCACCGGTTTATACACTGCCTCATCCAGATAGCCATTATTGATTCCCCAAAGGAAGCCGTAAGTAAAGAAAGCCGTTCCGCTGGTTTCCGGTCCCGGAGCATGAGTGGGATCCATCATGCTACGGGTCCAATAGCCTTCCGGTTGCTGGATGGCTGCGACTGCTTCGGCCAGTTTCACATACTTGTTTACGAAAAAAGAACGATGCTCGTAATCAGCGGGAAGATCTTTCAACACCTTCGCCAGTCCGGCAAGCACCCATCCGTCACCACGTGCCCAAAAGTCCTTCTTTCCGCTGGAAGTCTTGTGTTTAGGATAAACATATTTGGCATCCCGATAATACAGGCCGGTTTCCCGGTCGAGCATGATACTATCCGAATATACAATATATTCATACAATTTATCCAAATAGAGATGATTACCCGTCACCTTATACAGTTTGGTCATGACAGGCATTACCATATACAGACCGTCGCTCCACCACCAGTAATCATGATTGGGTGTACTCATCTCATACTCCATCACTTCACGGGCACGGGCTATCTTATAGTTGTCCGGAAGAATAGTATAAAGGTCGATATATGTCTGAAAACAAACCTGATAATCTCCGAACAATACATATTCATCACTCTCACCGTAAGAGTATTTCCATTTAGACTTATCCTTTTCCTTGGCTCCCTTCCATTCATTGTGTATAGCCCAGGCTTCAGAATATGCACGGTAGTTTTCATTACCGGTCAGAAAGTATGCCTCCATGTTTCCGGTGTGGTAAGCGGCATTGTCCCAAAACGAACGGACTTCGGGCTTGTTATGCGTTTGCCAATAAGTGTTTACCTTGTCTATAATCCCCCGTACTTCCTTGGCTTCGGAAGAAGGTTTGGCGGCAACCTGCATGGAAAGCAGCAAGGTACCTGCACAAACAAGGGTTTGTTTCAATAATTTGTTCATCATATTAATAATTTATCAATTTGCCAATTTACTAATGTGTTAATGTGCTTGCGCTATATGCCGCATGGTCATTGGCAAATCAGCACATTATTTACAATTCCAACACATAAACCATTTGCGGTTCTGTTTCCACCTGCTTCTCGCCATCTCCCTGTCGGGTATCCTGTACATAAATATGAAGTTGTTTCTTCATTTTCCATAACTCCGTGTCATGACTGGGTTCCCACGCATTTACGGCAAAATCCGTCAGGTCTTTCACTTGCCATTCACCAAACTGTATGTCTTTGGTATAGTACATGGAAACTTTGCTTCCACGCTCCTGGTCACGGAACAGATAGTACACTTCTCCATTGTCCACCACCATCCGGGGACGGGACATGGGAATCATCTTGGTTCCTCCCCCTTTGAGCGAGAAAGGGGTCTTGCGTTCGGAAACCTGTCGGTTGTGCCAGTTCACGCCATCATGCCAAACGATGCGGTATTGGGGAACATCACTATCGGGATTGCGCCAGTAGGTAGCGATGTACGGATGACCTCCGGCATCTGTACTCATACTGGTCTGGTTTATCAGTTCGGCATTCTGAGGAATACGGCAGGCATATTCGGCATTGCCCAGGCGGATAGGAAGCTCATACTTCTGTCCGTTGGTCTTATACCAGGTTCTACCTCCGTCAAAAGAACGGGCGTAGCATAAGTCATGGTTGGTTTCCACATGCCAGGTTTCACGCCACACCCAGGAAAGATGAATGGTTCCTGATTGGTCCACATACAACTGCCAATAGGCATTCCGCTCGTTTTCTCCATCTACAAGGACATCCTGCACACGCTCCCACTTACGGGATTTCACATCATATCGGTTCATTACCATATTTCCTCTTCCGGAAGCGCCCGAGCGATATACAAAAAGCAAACCGCCATCAGCCAACAAATGAAATTCAGGATAGGTCACATCTTCTTCTTCGTTGCCTATCATCGGCTCTTTATCTCCCAAAACAAGTGTATCGGGGGCAATGCTGCGGCAATAGTTCAGTTTATGTCCGTGGTGGTCAAAAGAAAGATGAAGATAGCCGTCGCCGTCCACCATCATACTGATAATGTTATGTGCATCTTTTACATGTCCTTTGTATTGGGTACGGTGCAAAATCCATTCCCCAGTGCCCAGACGGCGTTTGCCTAACATCAGCCATCCTTCAGCGTCATAATAAGAAATGTATTGTGTGTTTCCATGCGTCACAATGGAGTTATTACGGAATACAGTAGTATTTACCGAAGTACTGCTAAAGCCTTTCCCCACTTCAACCAGACGTTGGGCACGAACAGAAAAAGCCACACAGCATAATGCGATTAGTAGAAATAAGTTCCTCATAGCAATTCTATTGATAACATTGCAAAAGTAACTGATTTCTGTAATAACACGGGATAATAATTCGGCAGGAAGGAGTCAGAAAACGGTCAAAACCGATTATTATATCTATTTTAAAGAAAAATTCAGAGAAATAATAAAGAAGAAAGATTCTATGATTACATTTACCATAGAGGCAGACTATGTGAAGGATCATTCCCCAAAGGATCTTTGCCATTCATGTTTCCATGCAGCATATATAGAAATCCCACCTGGGTGGAATGGGCATTTCACCCTGGTGAGAGCGTAGTTCCACCTTTGTGAAATGGCAGTTCCACCCAGGTGGGACAATATACCTATACAAGTGCAAACAGCACATTTAATAGTTACTTTGGACTTTTGACACATTCATCCTCCTACTGTGAATGAAACTGCCAACCGGTTAACTATAATATTTCCTGAAGCTGGGCCAACTTCATACTGTTGGAACCTTTAATCAGAATATAATATCCTTTCGGCTTATATCTTTCCAACGACTCTTTCAATGCAACCACATCTTTAAAATGTTCAAAGGACGGAATCACTTTGCCAAACTCCTCTCCTGCCAAAAGTACCCGGTCAAATTTACATTCATCCAGATAATCCGCAATCTTCTGATGTTCCTCATGACTGGTTTCTCCCAGTTCTTTCATATCACCCAGAATAACCATTTTATGAGCGACATTCATCAACCGGAAATTCTCCAAAGCCGCCATCATACTGGTAGGATTCGCATTATATGCATCAACTATCAGTTTATTATCCGTGGTTTCTGTCAATTGCGAACGGTTATTATGAGGAACATATGCCTCCAGTGCCTCACAAATCTGCCGGGACGGTACACTGAAGAACCGGCCCACCGTAATGGCGGCCAATGCATTCTTCATGTTATAACTGCCGATAAGGTGGGTATTCACCTCGAACTTCTGTCCCTCGTGTTCCCACTCAAACGAAAGAAACGGAGCACAAGCGCCCAGCTTGCCGCTGATATAAAGTCCCTCTCTTCCTTCCATACCATAACAAATACGGGTAAGACCCTGAGAGATAGCTGTGAGATACTCATTGTCCTTGTCAATGAAAATAATATGCTTGCCATTGTAACGCAGATGCTCATACAACTCACCTTTAGTCTTGATGACCCCTTCAAAAGACCCGAAGCCTTCCAAATGCGCCTTACCCACATTAGTGATCATACCGTAATCCGGTTCTACAATACGGGTCAGTGCCTTGATTTCACCCGGATGGTTCGCTCCCATCTCGATGACAGCCAGTTCATGCTCGGGAGTCAGCCTCAGCAAAGTCAGAGGAACACCGATATGGTTATTCAAGTTACCCTGTGTATAAAGCACTTCATATCTTTTTTGCAGCACTGAGGCTATCAATTCCTTGGTAGTAGTCTTCCCATTGGTTCCCGTGATGCCGATGATTCGGGTACCCATTTTATGCCGGTGATAATTAGCCAGTTCCTGCAATGCTTTCAAGCAATCGTCTACTAACAAGATACGCGGATGCCCATCGGCGGCATATTCTTTTTCATCTACTACGGCATACTGGCAACCTTTTTCCAGCGCCTGAAGCGCGTATGCATTTCCATTGAATGTTTCCCCTTTCAGAGCTATGAACATAGAGCCCTCAGGGCAGTTACGGCTGTCGGTAGTTACCTTGCCGCATTCCGTAAAACACTTATATAAAGCTGAAATATCCATCTTTCGCTTTGCTTTTAAATTAAGTTGCAACAAAGATAACTGAAAAATAGTTCATGAAATAACAAAAACTCAAGAATTGTGCGTACTTTTGTACGACCTAAATGACAAGCCGTAAACAATGGAAACCAAAACCGTCAAATATATTAATGTTAATGGGAAACTGATGGATCTCTCCCATCCGCAAGTAATGGGAATCCTGAATGTGACACCCGATTCTTTCTATGCCGGCAGCCGGCAGCAAACGGAAAAAGATATTATCAACCGTACCTCCCAAATAATAGAAGAAGGAGCTTCCATCATTGATATAGGTGCCTATTCCTCACGTCCCAATGCCGAGCACATCAGCCCCGAAGAAGAGATGCGCCGTCTGCGTACCGGATTGGAAATCATCAATCGCTATCATCCCGGTTGTGTGGTGTCCGTGGACACTTTCCGTGCGGATGTAGCCCGGATGTGTGTAGAGGAGTACGGAGTGGCAATCATCAATGACATTGCCGCCGGAGAAATGGACCCGCAGATGTTCGACATGATTGCCAGGCTGGGAGTACCTTATATTATTATGCATATGCAAGGCACGCCGCAAAATATGCAAATGAATCCGCATTATGACAATCTGTTGAAAGAAGTCTTTCTCTATTTCTCGGAAAAAGTACAGAAATTACGCGACTTAGGAGTAAAAGATATTATTCTAGACCCTGGTTTCGGTTTCGGAAAAACAGTGGAACATAATTACCAGTTGATGAATCATTTGGAAGAATTCAGCCTGTTCGAACTACCGTTACTGGTCGGCATATCACGTAAATCAATGATTTACAAGCTGCTAGGCGGAACCCCTGATGATGCCTTGAACGGAACAACAGTGCTGGATACCATTTCCCTACTAAAAGGAGCGGATATTCTCAGAGTGCACGATGTAAAAGCTGCTGTAGAAACCGTGAAGATAGTACAGAAGATGAAAGACTCCGCTGCCTTTTAATTCTTAATTTTCAATTTTTAATTCTAGAAAGATGTTTATTGATTTTAGTATAAAAGACCTCATCGATATCCTGCTGGTAGCCTATCTGCTTTATCAGACTTACCGTCTGATGAAAGATTCGGGTTCTATCAATATCTTCATCGGTATCCTGGTATTTATAGGTATCTGGCTGATTGTATCTCAGGTTTTGGAAATGAAACTGCTAGGGTCTATCTTCGATAAATTGGTCAGTGTAGGTGTCCTAGCCCTGATTATTCTTTTTCAGGATGATATACGCCGGTTCCTTGTCACACTGGGCTCGCATAAACAGTTGGGACGTTTTTTCCGCTTCCTGACGGGAAACAAGCAGGAAAAGACGGAAAAAGCGGATATTATGCCGATTGTACTTGCCTGTATGAGCATGAGCAAAGGGAAGGTGGGGGCACTGATTGTCATCGAAAAAAGTGTACCTCTGAATGACATCATCCGTACAGGAGAAATTATCAACGCCAATGTGAACCAACGACTGATAGAAAATATTTTCTTCAAAAACAGTCCATTACATGACGGAGCCATGATTATCCGCCATAAACGGATAGAAGCAGCCGGTTGTATTCTCCCGGTATCTCACGACTTGAATATCCCTAAAGAATTGGGATTAAGGCATCGGGCTGCCATGGGCGTATCGCAGGAAACAGATGCATTGGCCATTATCGTTTCAGAAGAAACAGGTGGCATATCCGTGGCTTATAAAGGACAATTCCATCTCAGACTGACTGCCGAAGAGCTGGAACGTATTCTGACAAAAGAAGACTAATAACCTATCCGGATTTTTACTCCACTGATTATCAATCTTAAACATAGAAATTCAACCTAGGCAACCAGTAATAAAGATCAATTCAGCATCAAACTCATATAAGGATGCTCCGCTTCCAGTAACAACCGGGTAAAACCATCCAACGTATAAGTGTGATATTTTTTTTCCGGTACTCTCTCACGAAAGCAGAAACCATCCCGTACCGTATAATAGCCGTTATTCTCCTGAATCGCTTCATCTCCCTCAATATGTATATAAAGTTCGGATGCCGGATACTTATGGGCGAAAACCTTCAACAACTCCTCTGCACGAATAACTCTTGCCATCCCCAAAAACAAAGTATCGGCAGACGACGGAATGAAATAATCCATACGCTGTACCTTATATATATGGGCCGCTTCATACAATAAAGTATCCTGCACCGCATCCGTATCTGCCAGCAATTCCTTTATATATAATGTATCATCCCCCATTACCGTAAATGCCATCCCCACTATTTTATCCGCTTCCCAGGCAACCAGCAATTTGCCATTACCCAGTCTTAAATCGGCCATAATAACCAGAAAATCTTCTTTAGGATGCTGAATGCAACTCCTGCGTCCATGCATACGGGAATCAAAATAATGATAATGTTCCACACCGGGAAATTCGCATACTTCTATCCGGCAACCGGGCGCAGGGCATAATCTGTCTACCCTTACCTGCTCAACCGCATACCCAAAAACTGGAGCATATCCCGACCTGGCATAATAACCGAACAACCATTCCTCTGCAGGAATCAACGAAGCCAGCAAAACTCCATCTTCATACATACACCGATGTGTTTCCTTCAGTAGGCGTTTCATGGCTCCATGCTTCCTGTAATCCGGATGCGTACAAGCACCCGATATATACGAAGTAGAAATCACCTCATCACAAAAAGTCATAGGATAAGGTATCATCTGCAATGCGGAAATAATCTTTCCGTCTTCACGAATCACCCTGTTCACTTCATCCTTATATCTCATCTTGAAATATAAGTCGGTAAACTCATCGCTATCATTGAAGCAGAGTTTCCATAATGTTTTCACTTCATCCTTTGTGGTCATTGAGCTCTGCTATACATTTCTCGAGTAAAATAACGGGCTGATAAGAAAGTTTTGCTTTGCGCAAACCTTCCAGACCAAGGTCTTCCTCGCGGTTTACATATATATATTGTTCGTCAATATGATTTGCATATTCATAGTTAATCATGGCATACGACCCTTCTATTCCCGTATCCGCCTTTTCAACACAAGTATCCCATGTTTCATGATTGATGGGAGCACCGTATGTAAAAGCGGCAATCTTCCCGTTGACATGAAGCACGCCGCCCGTCAAACCCAACGCCTCCATATGGTTCAAGGCATATGTCATGGACTTACGTTCTGCCCCCAATGCCAATTGTTCCTCGCAGTTATTGGCACGACACCATTCCTCTTCCAGCTTCAAACATTCGGGAACCAGATCTGGAGTCAACGGTTTGTATTCATAATCAGGATACTGCTTCTTGAACTTGTTGATATGATTACGTTTGGCTTGAAACTTCTTTCCTTTCAAGGTTGCCAGGTCAGTACGCAAGTAGATATAATCAAAGTAATCCCGGTCTTCTGTAAAAGTGAAACGTCCGGGCATCGCCGCCTCTATATCTGCTTTCATCCCCACGCATACCCCCAGCATACGCAATTTTGCCCCCATCTCTTCAGCATCCTTTATCAATGCTTCAAGAACTGGTTTCACATCTCCAGTTCCGACGGGCATCATGTAGGCCAATTCTTCTCCCGCATAGAAACGCAGCAACAGGTAATTATCCATCACGGCATATTTAGTCTGGTACAGGAAAATCCAACTACACAGATTGGCAAACGACAAGTCGCAATTACGACGCAAACTGCCTAAGGTAAAGGACTGTATCAAGTCTTTATCCGCTAAAGTTATATCTTTAAATTCTATCATAAAATATGGGTTGCTTGTTTTCTCACCACAAATCACAGAATCTTCATTTCATTCAAAGTGACAATAGTTATCAGACTGCTGTAAGAATGCTCTGTTACTACTAAATGCGGATAGACTTTTTATAAGCAATGCTCACCCCAATGACCATACCTATTGAAAATCAAATCAATCCTCTATAATCTGTGATGATTTTCTATATATAACAAAGATAACAGCTTTTTTGTTAAATCACACCTAATAATCTAAGAATTGTCGGTGTGAAAATCGCTGTCATAATTCCGTTCAAAGTCAATCCCAGACTAGCGTATGCTCCATATTTCCCACTGATTTCCATTGCTGTAGAAGTACCTACCGCATGAGTAGCCGTACCCATAGAAAGACCTTGCGCAATAGGACTCCCCACATGACCTACCCGAAGTACCTTGAAACCGAACACCGCCCCGAACAGACCGACTACCACCACAACAGCGGCCGTCAAAGACGGAATTCCTCCCGTGGCTTTCGAAACCTCCATAGCGATAGGAGTAGTCACAGATTTAGGAGCCAATGAACAAATAATCTCCGGAGTGGCTCCCAGCAATTTGGCAATGACCACCACGGCCACCAATCCCACCAAACAACCTGCCAACTGTGAAATGACAATAGGAAGCAACTGTTTCTTTATCATCTCCAACTGCAAATAAAGTGGCACGCCCAACGCTACCACCGCTGGTTTCAACCAAAATTCAATCAGGTGACCTCCTTCATTATATGTTTCATAACTGATGCCGGTAAATTTCAAAAACAGAATCAACACGGCAATGGTAAGCAGGATCGGGTTTAACACCACCCATCCAGTCTTTTTCTGCAAGACACGTGACAAAAAAAACACCCCGAAGGTGAATGCCAGCAAAAAGAACTTATTTTCTAAATATTCCATTTGATTTTCTAACTAATTGGTGAACCCATCCTGTTACGACCAGTACCAAAACCGTACTGACCACTGTCGCAATTACTATCGGCCAAAACTGTGCTTCAATGACATCAAAATAAAGCATCAGTGCCACACCGGGCGGAACGAAGAAAAAGCCCAGATTAGCAACCAAGAAATCGGACAGCCCCTGCACCCATTGCAGTTTTATCCAACCCAATTTGAGAAAAAGGGTGAGTAACAGCATTCCTATAATACTGGACGGCAGCTTGATACCCGTCAAAAAAACAATCAATTCACCCAAAGCCAAACAGCCAAATAAAATGGCGCACTGACGAATCATACCTTATAAATTTATTAAATACTTATTGAAAACTGCGCAAAGTTAAGGAAACATCCCGTTTGGTGTTCAATAACATACACTTTTAGCATACTTTAAACCAAAAATAATATTGATTTTGCAATGTAGATATTGCAAAATTAGCTAATTTTGCATCGTGAAAAACAACACTCGTCTTTAGAACGTACATAATTAATATATTATCATGGATTTAATTTCTCAAATCGTTGAGCGCGCGAAAGCAAACAAACAGCGCATTGTTCTTCCGGAAGGAACTGAAGAACGTACTTTAAAAGCTGCCAACCAAATATTGACAGACGGTGTTGCCGACCTTATTTTATTGGGAAACCCCGATGAAATCATGAGCCTGGCTAAACAATGGGGGTTAGGGAACATCGGTAAAGCCACTATTATCGATCCCACAGACCACCCGAAAAAAGAAGAGTATGCACAATTGCTGTGCGAACTCCGCAAGAAAAAAGGTATGACCATCGAAGAGGCCCGCAAACTGGTTGTCGATCCGCTGTATCTAGGATGTCTCATTATCAAGGCTGGTGATGCCGACGGACAGTTGGCCGGCGCACGCAACACAACAGGTAACGTACTTCGTCCCGCTTTACAGATTATCAAGACTACTCCGGGTATCACTTGCGTATCCGGTGCCATGCTGTTGCTGACTCATGCTCCCGAATACGGAAATAACGGTGTAATCGTAATGGGTGACGTTGCTGTAACTCCGGTACCGGATGCCAACCAACTGGCTCAAATTGCAGTTTGTACCGCTCAGACCGCCAAGGCTGTTGCCGGAATTGATCCTCGCGTAGCTATGTTAAGTTTTTCAACCAAGGGTTCTGCCAAACATGAAGTGGTAGATAAAGTGGTGGAAGCTTTGGCAATCGCTAAGGAAATGGCTCCCGATTTGAAGATTGACGGTGAACTGCAAGCTGATGCAGCTTTGGTTCCGCACATCGGTGCAAGCAAAGCCCCGGGATCAGAAATTGCAGGTAAGGCAAACGTATTGGTTGTTCCTTGTCTGGAAGTAGGTAATATTTCTTATAAATTAGTAGAACGTCTGGGACACGCTACCGCTATCGGCCCGATCCTGCAAGGTATCGCTCGTCCGGTGAATGACCTGTCACGCGGTTGCTCTATCGACGATGTTTATAAGATGATTGCCATTACTGCCAATCAAGCAATTGCCGCTAAAGAAAACAAATAATCATTCTCCAAAAAACAACAACATCATGAAAATATTAGTGCTCAATTGCGGTAGTTCTTCTATTAAATATAAATTATTTGATATGACTACCAAAGAAGTCCTGGCACAGGGCGGTATAGAAAAAATCGGCTTGGTAGGCTCTTTCCTGAAACTGACTTTGCCCAACGGTGAAAAGAAAATATTAGAAAAAGACATCCCAGAACATACCGCAGGTATCGAGTTCATTCTGAATACATTGGTGAGCCCGGAATATGGCGCAATCAAGTCATTGGATGAAATCAACGCAGTAGGTCACCGTATGGTACATGGCGGAGAACGTTTCAGCGAATCCGTATTGCTGAATAAAGAAGTACTGGATGCTTTTATCGCTTGCAACGATTTAGCCCCGCTTCATAACCCGGCTAACCTGAAAGGTGTGAATGCTGTTTCTGCCATTCTGCCCAACGTTCCCCAAGTAGGTGTATTTGATACGGCATTCCATCAAACAATGCCCGACTATGCATATATGTATGCCATTCCATACGAACTGTATGAAAAATACGGTGTGCGCCGTTATGGCTTCCATGGAACTTCTCATCGCTATGTTTCACAACGTGTATGCGAATTCCTTGGCGTTGATCCGAAAGGAAAGAAAATTATCACTTGCCACATCGGTAACGGTGGTTCCATTTCAGCTATCAAAGATGGTAAATGTATAGACACCAGTATGGGGCTGACCCCATTGGAAGGTCTTGTAATGGGAACTCGTAGTGGTGACATCGATGCAGGCGCCGTTACTTTCATCATGGAAAAAGAAGGATTAAATGCAACCGGCGTATCCAACTTACTAAACAAGAAGAGTGGTGTATTAGGCGTTTCAGGTGTATCCAGCGATATGCGCGAACTGGAAGCCGCTGTTGCTGCCGGAAATCCGAAAGCTATTTTGGCTGAAAAGATGTATTTCTACCGCATCAAGAAATATATTGGTGCATATGCTGCCGCTCTAGGTGGTGTAGACATCATCCTGTTCACTGGCGGTGTAGGTGAAAATCAAGCCAATTGCCGTTCTGAAGTTTGTGGAGGTTTGGAATTCATGGGTGTGAAGATTGACCTTGAAAAGAACAAGGTTCGTGGAGAAGAAGCTATTATTTCTGCCGATGACTCCAAAGTGACAGTAGCTGTTATCCCAACTGATGAAGAGCTGATGATTGCCAGCGATACTCTGGCTATTCTGAATAAGTAATTTTATTGTTTGGTTAAATATATAAATTATAGAAGGCTGCTACGCGTGATGCATAGTAGCCTTTTTTAGGAATATTGACTTTCTCCCTCAACATACTGCTCAAGGAACATATTTTCACCATCAAATACAGCATACGAAAAATCTTGTATCCAGTCACCAAGAATCAACATACGTGAAGTACGGCTCAGCATCAAGTCTAGCATAATGTGGCGATGACCATAAATAAAATAATTGATATCCGGATGGTCTTTAAGGTAATTTTTAGTAAACAAGACCAACGGTTCCTTGTCCTCTCCCATATACTCGGGTTCCTTACCGCCTTCACGCTTCAGACGGCTATGCTTGGCCCATTCCAAGCCAAGTTCTATGCTCCAACGGGGATGTATGGTAGAAAACAGCGTTTGTAAAGTGGTACTATGAAACATGGAACGCAACAATTTGAACTTGGCATCTTTATCTCCCAATCCGTCCCCATGCGCCAAGAAAAACTCCTTCCCATAAATCTCACAGGTCAACGGCTGACGATGAATAGTTACCCCGCACTCTTTTTCCAAATAATCACCACACCAGATGTCATGATTACCGATAAAGAAATGCACCTCCACTCCCAAATCAGTCAACTCGGAAATCTTCCCCAAGAAACGAGTATAGCCTTTCGGCACTACCAGTTTGAACTCGTACCAAAAGTCGAATATATCTCCCAACAGGTACACTGCTGCAGCATTATGTTTTATACTATCCAGAAAATTCACCAAACGGCGCTCCTGTGTCCGCCCGTGTGCTATGGCACGAGAACCTAAATGTGCATCGGAAAGGAAATATACGTTCTTCATAATCTTACTAAATTAAATACCTCATAAATTAAAAATCCGAGAATAGAGAATTAAAAAAACAACACCTTGTCCAATAACTTAGACATATTGGCAATTCTTATTTTCCAATTTTAATTCTCAACTTTCAATTTATTAGAGGAAACCCAATTCCAATTTAGCTTCTTCACTCATCATATCTTTATCCCATTCGGGTTCAAAAACCAAGTTCACGACCGATGAAGTAACTCCTTCCACAGAGTCGACTTTCTGACGGACATCCTCCATAATAAAATCAGCAGCAGGACAATTGGGGGCAGTCAATGTCATATCTAACACTACTTCTCCATCATCTTGCAAATCAATCTTATATATCAAGCCTAAATCGTATATATTCACCGGAATCTCGGGATCATATACGGTTTTCAACATGGCTATAATCTTTTCTTCTGTTTTTAAACGGGTATCTGCATCCATATCTCTCGTTGTTTTAATTGCAAATTTAATGATTTTCTATATTTTTCCTTCATCAGCATAGCTATAAAATTTGCCATCCGTTAAAATAACATGATCTATCAGTCTTATGTTCATTACTTTTGCCGCCTTGTCAAGATGTTCCGTCAACCGATCATCCTCTGTACTAGGTCGCATACTGCCGGAAGGATGGTTGTGACAAAGCGCCATAGCAACAGCCCGCTTCAGTAAAGCCTCCCTCAAAATACAACGGACATCTACCGCTGTAGATACCAATCCTCCGGAACTTATCTTTATACGGTCAATCACTTTGGAAGCCTGATTCAACAACAATACCCAGCATTCCTCTGTAGGCAAATCACACATCAACGGATAAAAATATTGATAAACATCACGGGAGCTGAGAATGACCTTACGTTCTTTTCCTTCTTCCTCCTTTCGGCGCTTTCCCAATTCGGAAGCCGCCAAAATGGTAATAGCTTTGGCAGGACCTATTCCTTTATAGTGACACAGTTCATCTACGGTGGTTTTGCCCAATTCATTCAAACTATTATGATAATCACTCAACACTTTACGCATTAACTCCACAGCAGAATCCTCCGTATTTCCCGAACCTATCAGAATAGCAAGCAACTCAGCATCCGAAAGTGTCCCCACTCCATGCAACATCATCTTTTCACGAGGACGATCTTCTTCCGCCCATTGGTTTATGGTTAGTTTTTCTGCCATCTTTCTTTATTTTCCCCGCCATAAAGACGCCTAAAAAGTCCATCACTTTTAACACCTCTTCATGGTAAAATTCTATTTATAAAAATTCTTCTCAAATGCGGCAAATTCGTTTTTCCCCAACACACAGCGTTTCCACCAGGCCCGCAGGAAACCAGTTCCATAGCCAATCAACTGAATAAAAGAAGCAAGGATGGATAATAATCCTATTTTGAAACTTTTATTTCGCAATGTGGAGTCTACACAAATGATAAGAGCAAAAAGCAGCAGCAAAGACAAACTCCAGCTACAAACCAACGAACATAACAACAGGAATACAATTCCTATAGTAAAAAGTGCCGGTAACAAATGTACAACTTTCAATGATTCAGGATACTTTTTATACAGATTGATACGGGCAATACCCGAATTATGCACTTGCTTGAAAAACTTCTTCAAATCGGTACGACGCTTGTGCCACACCCATGCTTCAGGGAACAACCGACAAGCATATCCCCCTTGAAAGATACGGATACTGAAATCAATATCTTCTCCAAAACGCATCTTAGAAAATCCTCCCAACGCTTTATATACCTCAGCCCGTACCCCCATATTAAAACTACGGGGATAGAATTTATCCATTTTTTTCTTCCCTCCACGGATACCTCCGGTAGTAAAAAACGAAGTCATGGCATAATTTATTGCTTTCTGTATATTGGTAAACGAATCATGAGCACGGTCAGGACCACCAAAAGCATCTGCCTTCTGCCGTTGAAGCTCTGACTCGACAGCCGCCAAATACCCTTCAGGCAAAATGCAATCAGAATCCAATATGATAAGATATTCTCCATGCCCCCGTTCCGCTCCATAATTGCGGGTCTGCCCGGGACCGGAATTGGATTTGAAATAATAACATATATCCAACCGGTCAGCGTAATTATCTACCACTTCCTTGCACGGAACAGATGAACCATCCTCCACTATCAGGACTTCAAAATTCTTATTTGTCTGCCTTGTAAGACTGTTCAATAACTCATCCACCTCTTCAGGACGATTATAAACCGGTATAATAAAAGAATATCTCATTGCTTTATTTTGATTTTATCCATCACAGAGAAGTACAAAGAAACATAAAAAAGGCGGAGCTTGCAACAAGTTCCGCCTTTTTATATGCATATATAAATAGATTATGCTTTCACACGGCCTACATATGAACCGTCACGAGTATCAATTTCAATTGTTTCACCTTCATTAATGAATAAAGGAACACGCACGGTAGCACCCGATTCCACTGTAGCAGGTTTCAACGTATTGGTAGCCGTATCCCCTTTCAGACCCGGTTCGGTATAAGTAATTTTCATCTGCACTTTTACCGGAACATCAGCAAACAATACTGTTTCTGTAGAAGCATCAGAAACCACATCCACCACCATTCCTTCCAACAGGAAGTCTACTCCGTTAATCAAGTCATGAGCAATAGGAATTTGGTCGAATGTTTCCTGATTCATAAAAATATAGTCTGCACCTTCCATATACAAATATTGGTGTGGACGACGTTCCACACGTACATCTTCCAATTTTTCACCGATGTTGAAACGACGTTCCAAAACGTAACCATTAACCACATCTTTCAATTTAGTACGCATGAATGTGTTACCTTTTCCCGGTTTTACATGCAGGAAGTCAATACAGAAATACAATTTGCCGTCCATACGGATAGCTGTTCCGATTTTAATGTCTTGAGCATTAATCATACTTTTCTTCGCTTATATTTGATTATTATTTCAGATTATATTCACTTATAGCTGTGATTTCGAGTGCAAAAGTAATGTAAATCAAGAAAAAACGCAAAAAGAAATCACTAAAAATGAGTTATCTCTTTGTTTATTTCAAAAAAGTCACTAATTTTGCAGCCCGTTACTCATGGTGAATAATAACATAAAATAAGTATATACAATGAAAAGAACGTTCCAACCCTCTAACAGAAAGAGAAAAAACAAACATGGATTCCGTGAAAGAATGGCAACTGCTAACGGTCGTCGCGTATTAGCCAGCCGTCGTGCAAAAGGTCGTAAGAAATTAACTGTATCTGATGAATACAACGGAAAATAATTCATCTGACCGGAAAAAATAAAAGGAGTGAAGTCGTAGAGACTTTGCTCCTTTTATTTTTCCAACTAAGCCGAACAGCCATGAAAAAGTAACTTAACTTAAATGATCAAATAAGTCAACTGAAACGACCAGGTAAGTTGACTTGCTTGTTCCATACAGTCGGCTTACTGAAAACAGTCTATTTATTTCTCCTTTCTCTCGCCCACTCCATCACATTAGCCGGAGCGCGTTCCGCCAGATATTCCTTCTTCATAAAATCCATATAGGGTGCTACGTGGTCAAAAAATTGATAATATCCCTTACACAAGTAATTCAATCCCAGTTCACCGTCTTTACTTAACATAAAACGATTCTTCGGACATTCCCCATGACAGGCAAACTCATAAGAACAGTTCAGGCACTGCTGTGGCAGACTATTGTGCTTCATCACACCAAAAGTTTCCTGTTCTTTACCATACATCATCTCCACCAAAGTCTTCTGATAAATATTTCCCAATTTATACTCAGGAAAGACAAAATGATCGCAAGCATACACATCACCGTTGAATTCCATCACGGCTGCATGTCCACAATATTTAGCTAATGAACAAACGCCTGGCTGCTGTCCCACCCAATTGGCCAGCGTAGAATCAAACAACTGAATATAGTAATTGCCCACGTCATTCAGTACCCATTCGTCGAAAATAGTACAAAGGAAATTCCCCCACTGCTCGGGAGTAATGGAGAAAGGAGCCAGTTCACCGTCTTTTTGCTTTAATGAAGAAAGCCGAAGACCGTCCGCACGGCTAGACAGTCGCTCGACAATGGGAGTAAACTGTATATAATGACAATCAAGTTCGTCACGAAAGAAACGATAGAAGTCCAACGGATAATCTGCATTATAGTCATTGACCACTGCCATGGCATTCCATTCCACTCCATGCTTTTTCAACAGGTTAATCCCTTTCATTACCTTATAGAAAGAAGGTTGTCCCATCTTGTTCTTCCGGTATTCATCGTGAAATTCCTGAGGACCGTCTATAGAAATGCCTACCAAAAAATTATTCTCACGAAAGAATTCACACCATTCATCTGTCAGCAATGTGCCATTTGTCTGAATGCAATTATCAATGGTTCTACCACCTGCATATTTTTTCTGAAGTTCCAAGGCTTTCTTATAAAAAACTAAAGGACGCATCAAAGTTTCTCCCCCATGCCAGGTAAACAAAACTTGCGGCATGGTTTGCGACTGAATATATTCTTTAATAAATTTCTCCAGTAATTCATCGCTCATCACATGACGCGGCTGTTCCTCATATAACTTGGATTTTTCCAAATAGTAACAATAATCACAGGCCAGATTACAAACCGCACCTACAGGTTTGGTCATTATATATAGCGGCTTTGCAAAAGGAGTTATGGTTGCTTCTTTCATTTGTTTTTCATTTAATTCCTAGTATAAAGAATACAAAGATAAAGCTATTTTTCAATATTCGTTCTTACAGTAACAGGTTTATGCTACCCTCTACCCCCAAAAGGACATTCTTCTTGCCACCCAATCTGTTTCAAATATAAGAGTTCCACCTTGCTTCAAACTCTTGAAACAAAATGAAACTCTGACCCTCTATTTAAAATATCACTTGAAAACGTGTCTGAAACGCACTTAATGACTGATTTTCAAATCCCACTCTATCCGTTATCTTAGTATAAGAGTACCGGAATCTCCATATCATATACTTATTGATATAATAATTGACAGTAAAAGAGACATCGTTCAAACGCCCGCCATAAATATGGGACCGGGTATCCGACATATCAGTATAGTTATATCCGAATACGCATTCCAACGAACCAGAGTCCGGAGTGGCAATACCACAATCCGTATGTGAATATCTATAATTACCACCTATCAGCAAACCTCTCAGTATTCCATACATACCACTCGCTTTATAATTCTTAAAATCCTTTTCCCGGTTCACTTGAAGATAATAATATTGTGCTTCCAATGCCACAGGACCATATCCTGCTATCATCTCCGGTGTAAATTTTATCAGGTTCTTTGCATCCGGAATCAAGGCATTCACAGCTCTGACTTTTGCAATACGCGTCGGGAAATTAGCCCCCAAGTCAAAGCTAGTATGGTTAAGTGTAGGTTCGCTACTGTATCTAGGTGTTTCGTAAGCACCGGAAATACCCAACTGAAACAATCTCCCTGTATCATGTAAAGGACGATAGACCAAGCGGCTCATAGCACCATAACCCATTTTACCCAATTCATTGGATTTCTTCTTAAGAGCCTCGCTCTCCACATGAACACTAGCTGTACCGAAAAAATCATTTTTGTCATACACAAACATAGCCCCCATCAGCCGGCTGTTGAAAAAAGCCTCATTACTTGCCGGCTCCTCCATGGTTACTTTCATAGACGAACTAGTAGAACTTTGAAGCCCGAACTGATGTACAAAATTCCCTACACGTAATAACGCATGTGAGGAAAATTGTCTTTCTACAAATATGTCTTTTAAACTGACCTTTCCATACGCATAGCCTATATCCACTTTCGCTTTATATTTTCCATAGGTTGCTTTTACACCTATCCGGGCATCAGGAATCGCTACACCATCTACAAAGTTTTTATTATCTGAATGAAACAAGCCTCCATCCATCAAGATTCGTCCTGTAGGACGTATTTTCAAAACTGATTGTTCCTGTGCATTTACCTGTACGGAGAACAATATCAGGAGAAAAACTCCTAATGATATAAGATTTTTCATAATATACAGTTTTAATGGTAACCATCCAAGTATCCTGTCAGTCTGTCTCTGATTTTTATCATACTGAGGGCAGTGAAGAATCTGTAAGACCACACAATGAAAGCAATCAGTCAGACTCCTCCTCCCATCAGCATCCGATCAATAGTCATGCTTTTTGGCTCAGCAAATACTCTTGTCCGGTTCATCTAAGAAAAACATTACATTAAATAGTTACGGTTTATGGTTAAGTTATAGGGAATTATTTTTTGGAAACAGACTGAATGAGTCCTGCTTTTTGCAACTTGGAGAACTCATCTTTCGCCTTATTAAGCTGTTTCACAAAAGCATCGTTGGCATGGAGACGGGCAACAACAGCACTAGCCACAATTCGGGCAGCATCTACATCACTTTGGAAATGATACCCACAAATAACACGACTCTGTCCCATTTCAAATCCTCTTTTCAGAATCTCATTCTGCCTGTCAGGATTGATTTCTGCCAAAACAAGGGCAGTAGCCCATCCTATGGCTGTATGTCCCGAAGGATAGGAACCGTTCGTTGAAAGTTCTTCCTGCTGTTCGGGATTACAAGTCATTTCATTGAAAAAACTAAAAGGACGTACACGCATATAATACTCTTTAGCATGACGGGTAGCCAAATCTCCGGCATCCTCTCTCATATTAATAATGAGCCTATACAGTTCCGGCGTTTTATCCCTCGTTATTTCAATACCAAAAGCCTCCGAAAAGGCAAAGGGAACGCCATCACCATTTACACGGGCATCACTGACAGCTTGTTCACCCCTAGGAGTATCCCTTTGCAATTTCCCCCAGTCGTAACGGGCTTTGTCATACAAGAACAAAATACTTCCTGCTTCAGGAGGAGGAGGCAGTAACTCCAGACTATTGGCAACCTCCGATTCTTCCAAATAATAAAGTTCGGGATTGGTTCTTCTATCCTTTATTTTTTTCTCTTGTGCAAAGATGTTTAATGAAATGGCACAAAACACTAGAAGTAAGGCAAACTTTGTTTTCATGATAAAAGTTTAGTTTAAACGGTTAATTAATAAAATTCAATTGGTTTTTCGAAAAACATTTTAATCATCTACGGAACGTACGACAAACAATCAGAGTGTCCGCATCTGACGGAAACAAAAGTAGTGTTTGAAATTATCCCGAAAATACCTTTTTAATCCCGTTTCCTCCTTTTATATGACCAAAACATCCTAGAAGAGAAAAGGAGGAAAAAAGGAGAGCCGGAAGTGTTTCAGCACTTCCGGCAAAAAAGCCATTCCTCATAACAAAACAGATACACGAAGCCGGCTCTACGAAATACAGTAAATTGAGATAACTCTAAAGATGGACCTATTTTCTTCTTGAATTGATACGGTCATAAAGCAGATTGATGACTTTACAATCAAACTCCCCATCAGGATAAAGTTGTTCTATTTCTTTCCTTACATTATACTTATGTCTTGTTACCGTTGCCTGATCCACATCCAGCACTCTTGAAATAATAGCAGCATCAATATCTTCTATCATCAGAAGTATCGTTATAAAATACCTTTCTTTTCCCCTTCGTTTCATAAAGGATAATTTACCCAATTCAGGATATTTGTCAGCAAAATCCAAACACACCTGTTTCAGTTCCTGACGCATATCATCCTCTCCCTCTGTTTTTCTGTATCCCAAGGCATCAAACAGGGTCTTGACTTTTTTGTCAACCTTATGAACGTCCATTTCCAGTTCCTCCCAATTCATCCCGACATCATCCGGATTTATCCCTTTTTTATCCATCAGCGCTTTCCGAGTTCCTTTTTTCCGTCTTTTCAAAAGGAAAAGAGCAAGAAAAGCCGATAGCAGCACCGCTATTGACAGGATGATATACAGCGCATAGGACATCTCTTCTTTTTCTATCGAGATAGGAAGCAAGCCTGATTTACCATCAAAAAGGAATAATCCTGACTTACATCCCAAAACCGCTTTCCGTCCATTGACGGCAATACAAGGCTTGCTAAAAGCCAAATCGCAGAATAATGGTTCTGGGACACCGGCATCATCCAATCCCTTAAAACTCATACCATAATAATAGAGTATGAAAAAGCCCTCATTAGGATTCTTTTCAAGAGCTCCCGATATTGATTTCACATGTTTCACTGGCAACAAGGTCGCATTTTCTTCATTAACGATTCCCAACGAGGTATTCAAGTATTTATTTCTACCATTCATTATCACACCATAAACACTCTCATACTCTGATAAATCACGTATCTGCCAGAAAGATTCCTGCGGTCTGTTTAAAGGTCTTCCATACAATCCTTTGTTCAAGGTCGTTACATAAATACTATCCTCATTCTCACAAATTCCGGTAATATAAGCGTCGATAGTATCTTTCACCCCTTTATCTGACACAACCGGAATAGGAGTTACAATATGGTCCTGCTGTTCATCTATAATACCTAAATATTCCCTAGTACCCACATAAAGACAATGTTCCGCGGTGGAATAATAAAGAGAAGTGATATTATTCTGCCCTTTCGTGTTACTGAACTGCAAAAGACACTCCGCTCTATTGCCTTTAATCTTATAAAGTTTCTTACGCGTAGCAAGAAAGAAAGTATTAGGACTGGTTTCCAAAAATTTTATAATATCATTACCCACAATATCCAAGCCTTCAATCTTTCCTAAAGACTTTGATTTGAATTCCGGATGATTATAGACAAACTTATACAGATGTAAACGAAGATCATCGGTAATAAAGAAAATGGAGTCTCCCGTCCTTTTATCACTAACCGCCAATACATTATTGTCTAAATCTGCCGAGTTCTGTCGCAAGGCAAAAGAAAGCATAGCCTCTCTGCATGCCAGATGCAGAAAATCTTTCCCCATAAAGCCTATCTGCCTGGCGATAGTACTGATACCATTCGGCAAATCATATTCTAAAGTGCAACCGTCTTTGACATAAAGTATAGAATTAGCACTGATAAACCATTCATCCTTGTCGGGTCCTTGAGCATACAAGTAACACCGTCCTTTGCGTACAAGCGTCTTTTTTCCATCGGGAGATATCTTAAAAACCGAATTTTCCAACAAAGCATATACTGTATCATTATAAACACTGACATTGGTAACCAGAGAATCTATAACAGGTCGTTTAAAGTCCTTTTCAAGATTACGGACAACAAACAACCCCTGTTCACTAGCCACATATAGTTTTTTTTCCTTTATCACAACCTTATTCACCCCACAGTTTTTACTACATTTCCCTAGTTGAATGGGAGTGAGTTCATGAGATGTGGAACCATCTTTCAAATTCAATCTAAACAGTCCATTACTAGTCCCCACATACAAACACTGTTTGTCATCATCCAAAGCCATACTATATACCGAATAATTCATCCTCTTATTTTTTATGTAGTAAGTCTGGGTCTGCCGAGAGGATTTAGCCAATAGTTTCAAACCGGCATCTCTTGTTCCCACAAACAGAGAATCTTCACTATATTCCAATATATCATATATACGCCGGTTGCTATTAATGGAATAGGTCTGGCAATTATTGTTCACTTTTTCTATGATACAACCGTCTTCCTGACCAATATAAAGTTTATCCGCATCTGCTGTCGAACGGCTGATACATGATATAGGAGCGTCAAATGTATTGATATTGCAAGTGAGCTTTATAGGTTTCGGAACAAGCGCATCCTTGCAGCCTGTCAAACAGAACAAGGCTAATATAAAAAGAAAGTACAAGCTTTTTTTCATATTTTACTCATTTAAGTGATATCGATTAAACAAAGGCTTTCTACAATTAATCAAAAAGTTGAATATCTGTTATGCTTATGCAAATATAATACGTTTTCTCAAAATCCGGAAAGCTCTTAACAGATTATTAGCTAATTCCTTAATATGCCTTCCATATACAAAAGAAGTTACGTCAAAACCCAGATGATTCTCTCACCCGACTTTTGACATAACTTCTCCTAAAATAAAAAAATATATTAACCTGATTTATTTCAACAATACTCCTATCTCACCGACAGCAGTTACTGCTTTGTTATTTATTTCGGCAACAGGCTCCAGTTTAAAATAACGGGCCGGATAAGTCTTTCCGAAACGTACAAAATAAGGAACAGGATTATGCATGATATTACTGAATTCACCTGTAGCGTCACACTTCATCCAATCCTTACCATCCCGGCTGACATAAAAGTTGTATTTATAGATAGTGCCAGTCAGATCCTCCTCCTGTGCAGGAGCATAACTGAAACCGGCTATTTCCACTTCTTTACCCATATCAACCACCAAGGGAGTTAAAGTTTCGGTTTTCCAAACAGTTTCCTGTTTTCCATCGATGGCTGCGGCTGCATCCATGCCCACTGTTTTCCAACCATCCACCGGGACATCACTCAAGGTTACTTTCATCGTTTTATCAACCAATGGTTCAGCATAATACAAGCCTATGTTACTGATATTGACGGTTCCACGAGCACCCGTAATTGTCACTCTAACCTTTTCGGCATGACTATCCGAGAAAGGCAACAACCGTTTATATCCCACCGTAGTTCCCTCACCCACATGATGCCATGCGCCATTGGCGAACACTTCTACTGTAAAACCTTCCACACGCTGGCCTTTTGTAATATCCTCCTGAATTAAGAAAGTATTAACAAGTGTATTCTTCCTCACCTTATATTCTTTCGTATCTCCTACTTTGGCTGTCCATATCCTATTTCCCTTCTCAACTTTATTATCAGCAAAGGTCTTTTTTATATATTCCGTCAACTCCTTGATACGTTTCACATCATTCTCGTGCATCAAACCACGTTTATCGGGTGGAATATTCAGCAACAAAACAGAGTTACAACCCACAGAACGATAATAAATATTCACCAAGTTGGCAAGTGAACGAACTTGATTATCCTGTTCGGCATGATAGAACCATCCCGGACGGATAGAAACATCAACTTCAGAAGGATACCAGAACAAATCCGATGCTTTAGATACCAATTCACGGCTTCCCAAATCCTTGGACATAGCATTTATGCCCAATCTCTTATAGACTTCATCAGAACCCGGATAAGAATTAGGCATCAAAGCCGTTGCACTCCATTCCGTGGTACGTCCCAATCCACCTTCATTACCTACCCAACGCACATCATCGCCCATGATAGCGGTAACTGCCTTAGGTTGAAGACGACGAATAGTCTTCAAAATAGCGCCCCAATCATATTCCTGCTTCTTTCCGTTAGGTCCTTCGCCGTTAGCTCCATCAAACCATACCTCATGCACTTCTCCGTAATTGGTAAGCAGTTCAGTCAGCTGTTCGATGAAAAACTTATTATAAGCTTCTCCTTGTCCGTAACATTCCGCATTACGATCCCAAGGAGAAAGATAGACTCCGAATTTCAATCCATACTTGTCACAAGCTTTGCGGAGTTCCTGTACCACATCCCCTTTTCCGTTTTTCCATGGAGAAGAAGCAACAGAATGCTTGGTTGTCCGGGTAGGCCACAAACAGAAACCATCATGATGCTTGGCAGTAATGATAGCCATTTTGAAGCCACCTTCCTTCAGAGCTCTTACCCATTGTTCACAATCCAATTCGGTAGGATTGAAAATGGCCGGATCTTCTTTACCATCTCCCCATTCACGGCCTGTAAAGGTATTAATACCAAAATGAAGGAAACAAGTGAATTCCATTTGTTGCCATGCCAACTGTTGCGGTGTAGGCACCAAACGGGAAGCCATATCTATCTTCTGTTCCGTAGTCGCTCCTGCCGGAAAAGCTACGTGTTTCTCATAATACTCCTGTGCCTGAGTTCCCAGAAAAGCACAAAGTAAGGCTGCGGTTAGAATCGTTTTTCTCATTTTTCTTTATTACTAGGTTATTTTAATGGACGAATCATAAACTCAAACGTATGCTTCTCCACCGGAACACGATATGGCGGCAATACCCCCGGACCACAAGTCGCAGTACCTACCCCCGACTGTTCCGCATCTAAGTGAACATTTATAATCCCTGTTCTCTCAAGTTTATTAATATGAGTAGCTTTATCTACATTAGAATCCGTAAATGGAATAACACTGAACTGAAACACTTTATCCGAACGGAAAGACAAACCTTCTCCTGCCTCATCCGCCAATTCCATCCAACGCACATCCGTACGGTTTCCTGTAGCCTGGGGCTTCACATAATAATGGAACATACGTTCTGCATCTGTATGGTAAATTCCAATACATCCAGACTGATTACGGTCTATATAAGTTTCATGTTCACCACGTCCCAAATAAGAAACCTTGTTATAGGCATACGGCATTTCAAATGCCAGGCCCACTCTAGCCAATGAAGTAACAGCAGAAGTATCCGGCAGGAAAGTTGTCTTTACTTTTAATGCACCATTGCTCTGCAAAGTATATACAAAGGTAGCCATTCCCAACTTTACGCCTTTAGCATTCCATAATTCTACTTCCGCTTTACCACCTGTTTCAGATGCTTTGACAAAAGTAGCTTTTTGAATCATATTATCCAAACCTTCTTTCCTCCAAACTTTGGCTCCTCCTGTTTTTTCCCTGCTGTCATTGTCCGTAACAGGACGATAAAGGCTGAGAACTACAGGAGATGAAAGCATCTCTTTACCTTTATATATATAAGAGCGTAAAGCGCCGGTTGCAGGATCAATATCTATCTTCACCTTATCAGCCAATTTGATTTCCGGCGCACGATACCCTTTGTTGGCAGACAGTACAAACTGGTCATAGGCCACTTCGTCATGAGTTCCAATAAAGGGAGTTGCCTTATCAGGCGTCCAAGACAGATTCAAATAAGCCTCACGAATCGTAGAAGGCAACTTTACAGCACCCAAAGAGAATGTTACAGCCTCATGAGGGGCACAGTCTGCTTTTCGAGTTCCTTCTGCTATCACTTTCCCATCATCCCCCATGACCTGCCAGTGCAACGTATAGGCATTCAAATTGGTAAAGTCATACCAGTTCTTGACTTCCACTGTCAGCTTCTTAGGATCGGTCAGTGCCGATTTGATATATTGATACTCCTTCTTCACTTCAATGAGATGCGGATGCGGTTCGCGGGCTGCATTGACCAACCCGTTACAACAGAAATTGCCAAAGCTGGGCACATCCTTCGGACCATAATCCCCACCATAACTCCAATACCATTTACCATCCTTATCTATCTCGCGGAAAGATTGATCCACCCAATCCCAGATACAACCTCCCTGAACAATCGGTTCGGTTTCGAATACATGCATATATTCCTTTAATCCTCCGCCACTATTACCCATAGTATGCAGATACTCTGTCATGATGAAAGGACGATAGACTTTAGGTTCTGTCTGGCGGGCATAGGCCATGAGTTCTTCCACGCTGCGATACATACGGCAATAGATATCGGTATTATAATTCTGTTCGGCCCGTTCATATTGTACAGGACGACTTTTCTCCACTGACTTCATCCAGTCATATGTACGTTCGAAGTTAATACCGTTTCCGGCTTCATTCCCCAATGACCAGATGACGATAGCCGGATGATTCTTGGAACGCTCATACATACGTTGGGTACGATCCATGTGGGCAGGCAACCAAGTGGAATCTTTGGCCAATGAAGCAGGTCCATACCCCATGCCATGTGATTCAATATTAGCTTCATCTATCATATAAAGTCCATAACGATCACAAAGCTGATACCAATAAGGATGGGTAGGATAGTGCGAATTGCGAACCGTATTGATATTATGCTGTTTCATCAATTTGATATCTTTTTCCATCAGTTCCTTGCTTACAGTCCGTCCTAATTGGGAATGTTCATGACGGTTCGTTCCCTTTACCAAGACCGGCACACCATTGATGCAAAAACGTCCGTCCTTAATTTCCGAAGTGCGGAAACCTACTTCACATCCGGTAAGTTCCGTTACTTTACCTGTTACATCTTTCAATTCCAGGATCAGCGTATAAAGATTCGGATGCTCAGCACTCCAGACTTCCACATCCGGCAAACTTTGTTCATCCAACTTCAAGAAATGGCTCAATCCCTTCGATTTGATAGGATATTCACCTTGCAGAACCGCCTTACCGGTTTTATCTTCCAGTCGGTAAGCAAAGGTAGTCATGGAAGTAGAAGGTCCTTCAATGGTAGCTTCCAAACCGAAAATACCTTCTTTATATTGTTGTTTGTCTAAAGAAGAGGTTACTTTGTAATCGGCTATATACTGTTTAGGAGTGCTGTAAAGATACACATCACGTTCAATACCACTCAACCGCCACATATCCTGGCACTCCAAATACGATCCGGCACTCCAACGGTAAACCTCCAATGCCACCGTATTCTCACCTTTCTTCAATTTATCAGTGATATCCCATTCGGCTGGTGTCTTTGAACCTTGATTATAGCCCAACAGATGTCCGTTCACCCAAATATAGTAAAAAGAAATCACTCCTTCACAACAGATAACCACACGGCGGTCTTCCCAATCGGCAGGAATTGTAAAGGTACGTCTGTAGGAACCGACTTCATTCTCTTTATATGGAACTAAAGGCGGATTCTTTTTAAAATGGAACAGTTTGTCATCGAACTCATAGGTTTCGTTTACATAAATAGCTGTTCCATATCCTTGACGTTCCCAATTGCCGGGAACCTGAATATCCGCCCATCCTCCTGTATAAAACTCCGGTTTATAAAAATCCTTCGGACGGTTATCGGGATTCTTTACCCAATGGAATTTCCAACTACCGTTCAGACTCATGTAATAAGGAGAAGATTCATAATCTCCGTTACGGATATCAGATACGGTTTGATAAGGCCACACATAAGTATGAGGGGCCAGTTTGTTCAGTCCGACAGCATATTGGCTCTGCCATTCGGGTTGTTGTTGCGCCATTACTGGAAATATAACCAGAGCAGCCAAAAAATATAATAATGTATTTCTCATATATCTATTTATTCTATCATTACCTCATCAAAATAAATCCTTGCCTCTTGTCCGGGGCGTACATGGGTTGCAGGACACTCTCCGGCTCCTTTAGCAATAATCCGCACATAACGGCCAATTTCCTTATTCAAATCAAGTACCACATCCTCTTTGAAAGTCCCTTCACGGAAAATCTCTCCATCCGTGAACTGTTTACCGGATACTTTACGATAATCCCGATTATCATTTGAAACCCACACTTCAATATCTGCCGGTTTATGGGCTGCCATGCCATAATTCGTTATGCATCCCACTGATACAGAACGAAGCGACTCCTTCTTTTGCAAATCTATAGTAAAAGCGACAGAATCACTGCTTTCCCATGAATGCCATTCGAAATCCGACTGGCGCAAGCTGCCACGTATACCATTTACTAAAATCTTCCCAGCCTGTGTATTTCCTAAAACAGGTTTGGCGGTAGCCTTATTCCAAACCAAAGGCAATGTCAATGTTTTTCCCATCTGCCGACCTGCTCTATAAGTCGTACACTTTATAGTTTGTGTACCGGTCACCATCAACGGGTTCTTATATAGCGGAGACCGGTCTGTCGGCTCCTTACCATCCATTGTGTAACGGATTTCCACATCAGGACGTTCACATTCCAGTTTCACCTGTAGCTTTCCATTTACAGGGGTTACCGTATGTTGTATATTATACATGGAACAGGCAAACACAATTCCTTTAGCAGACAGATGCTCGTTGAATTTATCCATTGCTACCAAAAAACTTCTCCAATTTTTATGCCAAGGCTGTGTCCAAGCCACTTCGGCTAAAGCAGCCAGACGAGGGAACAGCTGATATTCCACATCTTCCGGTTTATTGCAAAACTCAGTCCACATAGAAGCCTGTACTCCCATCAGCAAGGAACGTACCTCCGGACTCCATTCTTTCTGTATCGGTTCATACCTATATACATCCTTCAATGTATTATTCCCAAAATAGGTCAAAGGTTCAAACCATTGCGGTCCCTGATAACGAATCAAATACATGATACGTGCAGGAGTCATGACAAACCTATGCCCTTGCTCCGCTGCCTTGACGGCAGCCTGACCGTAGCCTCTCCAACCATAAATAATTGCTCCGTCGGGAATCCGGGTATTGGTCAGTTCATCCCAGCCCATGGCTTCTTTCCCTTTGCTTTGTACATATTTACTCATTCTCGCCATAAAATAACCTTGCAACGCTTCTTCGTCCTCCAAGCCTTCCTGTCGCATACGCTCCTGACAAAGCGGACACTCCTTCCAATGCGTTTTCCGAGCCTCATCCCCACCCAAATGAATATACCTGGAGGGAAACAGCTCCACCACCTCGTCAATCACCCCTTGCAAGAAAGTGAATACACTATCGTTTCCTGCACAGAAGATCACATCCGCATGATTTCCTCCCAATCCTGGAAGGACACCGATAAATTTATCGACCACAGGACAAGCCAACAACGGATAAGAAGCCAACGCAGCATTACTATGAGCCGGCATTTCAATTTCAGGAATCACTTCAACCTGATGTCGGGCGGCATACGCCACTATCTCACGGATATCCTCCTGTGTGTAAAATCCTTTTTCTACAGTCGGTTCACCCTGCCGGGGATTACGACGCTCCGGAAAAGATTTTCCAGGACGATCTACACGCCGTGAACCGATTTCCGTAAGTAAAGGATATCTCTTTATTTCAATACGCCAACCATTATCATCCACCAAATGCAGATGCAGGGTATTGATTTTCAACATTCCCATACAATCGATAATACGAAGCAGATTCTCTTTCGGAATAAAAAAGCGGGCCACATCCACCATCAATCCACGATATCCGAAACGAGGTTCATCCTTGATTGTCATAGCCGGCACGCTCCAATCCGCAGTTTCCGCCACCGCTGTGCCCTCAATGGAAGCAGGCAATAACTGACGAATAGTCTGCAAGGCATAAAAGAAACCTTTTGTATCTGAAGCTTTAACTATTATCTGCCTGGGAGTTATTTCCAGATGATACGCCTCACTCTTTAATGCGTCATCGGTAAGGAAACTGATTTTCCCCTTCTTTTCTCCAACCTTCACACAAGGAGTAAATCCGGCCGCCTGGGTAAAAAGAGCAGAGAAACAGCGTGCAACCTCTGCCTGCTCCTCATTTTCTACCGTAAAGTCTGTTTTTCCGGAGAAAGTAAAATAACCTGTACCCGGAGTAATACTCTCCGGGCAGGGAACAATAGATATAGATTGGATTAGGTTGTCAGCAGGTAAGGCCATAGTCGCAAATAACGACCATAGCAAAATCAAACAGGTGTAT
Source organism: Phocaeicola sp. GP0067 (assembly GCF_031119655.1). NCBI lineage: Bacteria > Pseudomonadati > Bacteroidota > Bacteroidia > Bacteroidales > Bacteroidaceae > Phocaeicola > Phocaeicola sp. GP0067. Next base: position 20,171 of record NZ_JAVHZY010000015.1, on the reverse strand, counting down.
TTCATGATATATGCTATTTTTCTTATTCTTTGTCTCTATCGGGTGAAAAGCGTACCGGATCATTATACTGCTCCTGCAATCTTGCCAATTCAGTCTTCAGCTCCGTCACAACCGGTTCATATTCTTTCTGACCATAAAGATTATGCATTTCCGTAGGGTCTGCCTGTAAATCATACAATTCCCACACATCAATATCATTATAAAAATGAATTAATTTATAACGCTCTGTACGTACACCATAATGACGTTTCACCATATGTTCTGCCGGATATTCATAAAAATGATAATACAATGATTTGCGCCAATCAGCAGGTTTTTCTCCTTTCAACAGTGGAAGCAACGAAACACCTTGGATATCTTCGGGAACAGGAGCACCTGCCAATTCCAGAAAGGTAGGTGCATAATCTATGTTTTGCACCAGTTCTGTAATATCACCTTTCCTGTCAAAACCTTTGGGCAACCGCATTATAAGCGGAGTATGCATGGATTCTTCGTACATAAAGCGTTTGTCAAACCAACCATGTTCTCCCATATAGAAGCCTTGGTCTGAAGTATAAACCACCAAGGTATTGTCCAGCATATTCTTTTCTTTCAGATAATCCAGTACACGACCTACATTATCATCCAACGATTTCACTGTTTTCATATAGTCACGCATATAGCGCTGGAACTTCCAATCGGCCAATTCTTTACCCTGAGGATTCTTTTTATAGAAGTCATCGATAATGGGACCATAAAACTTATCCCATGCCGCACGCTGCCCCTCATCCATACGTCCGATATAATTTTCATAAAGAGCCTTCAAACGGGTTTGTTTATCGGGGCGAAGCATCTTAAGGTCATAAATCATATCCATATCCTTCACGATGCTCATTTCCTGAGCCGCTGCCGCAGGACGTCCTTCATAATCATCAAAGAAATTATCGGGCAACGGAAAAGTTTTATCTTCATACAAAGACAAGTTACAAGTATCTGCCAGCCAGTTGCGATGAATAGCCTTGTGATGAATCAAAATACAAAAAGGTTTGTCTTTATCCCGTTTGTTCTCCATCCAGTCTATGGCATCATCAGTAATGATATTGGTTATATACCCATGTTTTTGAATGGTGTCATTGTCTTGCGTAATAAAATCCGGATTATAGTAATCACCTTGTCCGGGTACAATCTCCCAATAATTGAAACCTGTGGGCAGACTCTCTAAGTGCCATTTTCCGATAAGGGCGGTCTGGTATCCGGCCTGTTGCAGCAGCTTCGGAAAAGTCTGTTGCGAACCATCAAATATACAAGTGGTATTATCATAGAATTTATTAGCACAACTATGCTTGCCGGTAATCATGCAGGCACGGCTGGGACCACTTAATGAATTGGCCACAAAACTGTTAGTAAAACGCACTCCGTCATTAGCAATGCGGTCAAGGTTAGGCGTTTCCATATAACGCTTGTCATAGCAGCTCATCATCTGGGCAGTATGGTCATCGGTCATTATATACACGATGTTGTAAGGTTTCTGCTCCTCAGTTTTCTTTTGTGAAGCGCATGATGACAAAGATGCCACAGCAGTGATGCCGGTCAAAGAAAAAAGTAATCCTGATTGTAGGTTGTTCATATTCATAAATTTAAATAAGCAAAGAATTAACATCCGCAAAGATACAAGTTATGTTATTGTTTCTTGTCTGGAAATGACTATTTTATATCTGAGAATGTCCAGAAACAGGTTACAGACAAGAAAAAAACGGATGCAAAGCGCAGGTGCGCCCTGCATCCGGAAAAATCCAATAAAGACCTATTGAATAAAGCGTTCTATCATGTTTTCTTAATTAGTATAACCATAATTATTATCACTATAATCAAGAGCAGAATTGGTATCTATCTCATCTTTCGGAACCGGGAGCAATAAATTTTTCTTCAGGAAGTTTTCATCATTCAAATTTCCATCATTAAAAATACGTTCTCCCCAGTTCCCGTTCCCTTTAGGATTATTGGCCACTGATTCTTGAATAATTCCATGCCCATTGTTGACCTCGAAAGCTTTTTTCAAAAGCTCTGTGCCGCGTAAACGCATTTTCTGATACATTTCCGGTTCACCGGCACCTTCGAAAATACGTTCAAAATAAATTTTCTCACGCACTTGTTCCTTAGACAAGCCACTCTTCCAGTCAGCCGGCTGAGACGCGTTTCCTGATTGACGCGCTCTCTTCAGCACCTCATTGGCCAATGTTATCGCCTTGTCAGTCTGCCCCAATTCATTATATACATCCGCTGCCATCAGCAACATATCTGCATAACGATACAAAATTAAATTCTTATGACTGTTATTACCACTCTGCTCAGGATCCCACGGTTTCTTGAAATAGGGCCATGACTTTGTATTGGTAGATGGCTTTTTTGTCGCATTTTCCAACAAAGACAACAAGCCTTTCAAATACCCTTTTTCAGCGGGAGTCGCAGTAGCCGTATCGGCAATCATAGCATAAAGTTCTTCAGCTTTCGGACTAGCCGGATCAGCTAATTTCTCGTAAGGAATCCGTCCTACATACAACTTGGGTTTCTTCCATCCGGCAGGTTTTTCTTCTCCTTCAATGGTATATGTAAAATAAGGATAGGCATATACAGTATCGCGCGCCGAAGCTATAGGCTCCTCTTTAGGTTTCTCACCTTTTCCTACTCCGGCATAAGACTTCCAATAAGTCAGGAATGTGCTTTCAATACGTGGATCACCGGGATAAGTAGCCCCAAAATAATCATACAAAGCTTTTGAAGCACGTATGCGGTCCCAAGCCTGCCCATTACAAGAGCCATTAGGAGCGACCAGCCAGCTACCCCGGTTACGGGTGGTAGAACCTGCAAGTGCAAAATTCAATTGAAAAATAGATTCCGGAGAACCTTGTACGTAATCAACAAACAAATCACTGAATTTATCCGCCAGCCGGTATTTAGGCATTACCTCATCAAAACACGCTTTCGCCTTCTCCCAAGCCGTATTATCACCCTGACAGCCCAAAGTATGATAGAGTTTTCCTAGATACGCTTTCGCCGCCCACTTCGTTGCAAAACCGTCATCATCTTTTTCCGGTAAATTCTCATAAGCGAACTCCCAGTCAGTACATACCAATTCAAAGACCTCACTTTTAGGAGAACGAGGAACAGCTACTCCGTCATGAGCAGAGGGAGTGGTCTTTAAAGGTACATCTCCATAGGTAACTGCCAAATTATAATAAGCCAATGCACGCAAAAAACGAGCAGCCGCTTCCATTGGCAACTTATCAGCCGATTCTAACGGACTATCGGCAATATTGGCAATGAATGCATTTGTTTCACCAATCACTTTATACATCCCTCTCCACGCCATTGTGTTTATGGTTTCATCAATTCCTCCGTCCATAGAGACCAATAAATCTGTAGAACTGCCATTCGTTTGTGACCATCCAAAACCACAATATCCAAATGTTACTTCCTGCCATGCCTGGCCATAAGCATTATCAGCAGACATATATCCGTAACATCCCATCAAAGCCTGTCTGGCATTTTCCACAGTACTAAACTGAGTTTTTGTATTTATCGTATATTGCGGGTCTTCATCCAGCCACGATTCGCAGGATGCCAATGACAAAGCACCTGCTAATAAAAATATATATTTTAGTTTTTTCATTTTACAAAAAAATTATCGGTTAAACTATTTAAAAGGCCACATTTAATCCAAAGACATAAGAACGTTGGCTTGGAAATGCATTCATATCAATGCCCGGGCGTAATCCATCAAAAGCAAACGAATTGATTTCCGGATCGTATCCACTGTAATTAGTGATGACAAATGCATTTTTAACCGAAGCAAATACACCTATATTCTGAAAGCCGATTTTCTTCATCCAAGATTTTGGCAATGTATAATTCAAAGTGATATCCGAACAACGCAAGTAACTTCCATCCTCAATATAACGGTCATAAACCACGTTCTTTACATTCGCCGTAGCCGACGGATAAAGATTTGAATGATTCTCTTCCGTCCAGATATTCCGGAATGCTTCTTGTGTCAAATTACCAGCTTGCCGAGAGGGCGTATAATAACGGATATTCGTATTCAATATCTGATTACCATGCACACCATTAAAAGAAGCCGAAACAGACAGGTCTTTCCAGGCAATACGAGTTTGGAAACCATAAGTAAAGTCCGGATTCGGATTGCCTAAAATGGTTTTATCCTTTTCATCCACAACACCATCCTCATTCATATCCACCGCTTTTATATTACCGGCTCCCAAGTCATTGGCCACAGAACTGGAATAATATTTGGTTGATCCGTCAGCAGCCGTATAAGCAACTTTTCCATCTACAATATCTTCCGGCTGAATAATACCTTGAGTCTTATATCCGAAGAACAATCCCGGTGCCTCACCTGCAATGAAAAGATTAGCAATACCAAAATGATCTCCTATAGAAGTTCCCTGATATCCACGCACATTCTTCAAGGTTCCAAAATCTGTCGGTGCAAAACCCAGGTCACCAATTTTTGATTTATTGAAACCAATGTTTCCGCCCAAACTCCAACTCCAACCGTTCAAGTTACGGAGAATATCTCCATTCAAACTAATTTCAACACCTTTGTTTTTCAACGAACCTTGATTCAACATCACACTTGCAAAACCACTGGAAGCAGGCAATGAACGCGAAATAAGCAAATCATTGGTTTTTTTCTGATATACATCTACTGATCCTGACAGACGGCTGTTGAAAAAAGCAAAATCAAAACCCACATTCCAAGAAGATGTACGTTCCCACTTCAACCCGTCATTCTGCAAATTGCTTACCGCCATTGCCAAAATCTGATCCCCTGTGGCTTTTGCATAATCTATTATTTGTGAATAATCAGAGAAAGTAGCATAAGGATTAATGCCCTGATTGCCTGTAACACCAAAACCTAAACGTATTTTCATTTGATTCAACCAGTTAATATTCTTCATAAACTCTTCCTGCTCCATACGCCAGGCCAAAGAGAAGGAAGGGAAGTAAGACCATCGGTTACCCTTTTTGAATTTACTTGATCCGTCCGCACGTACAGATGCAGTAAGCAAATATTTATCATAAGCAGAAAGATTGATACGACCTAGATAAGACAGTAACTGATAATCCTTTTGGGTAGGTTGTTCATGAGTCTTCACAGAAGCAAGGTGTAACCCTTTTGTACGTAAGTCAAAATTAGAGAAACGAGTACCCTTCACATTCTTATTCAAGAATGTATGTCCGTCATAAGTTACACCAGCAGTCGCTCCCAGATGAATACCTTTCGCCAAGTCAATATTTAAATTCAATAAGTTCTCTATATTATAATTGGTCTTGTTCAAATTAGCCATGGCTAGCACACCTTGATCATTAGCACCGATAGTGAGCTGCATGCCATACCAACGAGCACGTTCGTTTATATTCACATTTCCTCCGGCACGAAGATTATACGAAAGGTATTTGCAAATATTCCATTTCAAATCCAGACTACCGCCAAAGCTTTTATCATCCGTTATATCATCATAGTCATCCCGCCAGCTATAAACAGTAGTTTTTGCGTCCATGTCCGTTTGTAATGTCGGGTCGTCTGCCGGAATTTCATAAGGAGCTGTATCCAATACTGTACGTGCCAATGAACCGGCAATACCACCTGTCGTATTACCCCCGGTCATCATATCATTTTGTTTGATAGATCCATTCAAAGCAAGCGCCATAGTAACGGACTTTGAAAGGTTAGCCGTAAGGTTTGCACGCAAATCACCTTGTTTAATACCTGTATTGCTCACAATACCTTTTATATCCTTAAAACCACCCGAAACATAATAAGTCATTGCATCCGATCCTCCGCTGACCGATGCAGAATAGACTTGAGAGAAAGCAGATGAATAGGCTTCTTTCTGCCAGTTCTTATAACTCAAGACACGATAGTATTCAGGGTTGGTAGGATCTTTTTTATATTTATCCAAGTTTTCACCATACACATAATGCATCTCGCCATTTGCTTGCGGATAGTACTTTTCCTCGCCGGCATTAGCCTTCATATTGGCATAAGCAGCATACTGTTCCAGATTCAACATATTATGCAGGTTACGGGCATCCGCAATGGTAAAGTTTGCAGTCACGTTTACTTTAGCCTTACCTGCTTTCCCTTTTTTAGTCGTAATGATAATAACACCATTCGCACCGCGGGAACCATAAATTGCCGTAGCCGAGGCATCTTTTAATACAGTGATATCTTCAATATCCGCAGGATTCAAAGCACTTAAAGGATCCTGCGCAATCTGGAAATCACCGCCACCCATAGCCGACTCTGCAAATTCCCCGGTGGAAGATTGCGGGACATTATCAATAACATACAGAGGCTGGTTATCTCCACGCAATGAGTTAGCGCCACGAATTGTCACAGAACTGGCAGCTCCCGGAGCAGCCATAGATGAAGTTACATTCAGCCCCGCCACCTTACCTTGCAACAGATTATTAAAAGAAGCTGTTTTAGAAGCATCGTTAGCATCCGGACGCAAGCTGGCGGTAGCACCGGTCAAATCACTCTTTCTTGCCGTACCATAAGCCACTACCACCACTTCATCCAATGTCTGGGTATCATCTTTCAACTGAACATTCAATACTTTTTTTCCACCGACCGGCACTTGCTGGGTCACATAGCCAATAAAAGAAAACACTAATGTAGATTTGGAGTCAGGAACATCAATAGAATAATTGCCATCAAAATCTGTAATGGTTCCCGTGGCTGTACCTTTCACTTGTACATTCACACCGGGCATCCCCTCGTTCGTACTGTCAGTAACTTTACCTGTTACTTTTATCTGCTGGGCAAACATATCTGGAATTGCTGCCACACAGAAGACACACACTAGAAAAACGTTAAAGAGGTTCTTCTTCATAGAATTAAATTTAAATTAGTAATTTATGATAGTTAACATTATTTTAATCTGTGGCAAATGTAGAGGAAAACAGAAGTATAAGGGGTACAATAATCACTATTTTTAAGTCCAAAATTAGCTAAAAAGGTCCATTTCACCGAGAAATAGTCAATTTTAGAGGAGTAATAAACAAAGTCGGAAACCCGGCCATTGTTTTTTTAAGGACAATGACAACCAACCCAAATATAAAAACAAGTATCTTTGTATCTCCAAATATGTTTTTATCCATTAATCAATATATTATGAAACTAAAACTTTCTATTTTAACGATCCTGCTGTTCTTCTTATCAGCATCTTTTCCCTTGGCCGCCCAAAAGGCTCCCCAACCGTTTGATATTGACACCCCTTCGCTCCGCGTCTTCCTTCCGGCTCCCGAACTGGCGACAGGCCGTGCCATAGTAGCCTGTCCGGGTGGCGGATATGGCGGACTGGCTGTCAACCACGAAGGCTATGACTGGGCACCTTACTTCAACAAACAAGGCATCGCACTGATTGTACTGAAATATCGGATGCCTCATGGTGACCGCACTCTCCCCATCTCGGACGCCGAAGCTGCCATGAAAATGGCGCGCGACAGTGCCGATGTATGGAATCTGAATCCATATGATATAGGTATAATGGGCTCCTCTGCCGGAGGGCATCTAGCTTCAACCATCGCCACACATGTCCGCCCCGAACTCCGCCCTAGCTTTCAAATCCTGTTCTATCCTGTCATCACCATGGATAAATCCTATACTCACATAGGATCTCACGATAATCTTTTAGGTAAGGACGCTTCCGCCGAACTGGAAACCGAATTTTCCAATGAGAAACAAGTAACCAAAGAAACTCCCCGCGCCTTTATCGCCTACAGTGACGATGACAAGACAGTTCCTCCTGCCAATGGGGTAAATTATTACCTGGGACTGCACAAGAATCATGTACCAGCCGTACTCCATATTTATGCCAGTGGCGGACATGGCTGGGGTATCCGCGAAAACTTCATTTACAAGAATGAGATGTTAAACGATTTATCCGCCTGGTTGCGCAGTTTCAAAGCTCCCCGTAAAGATGCTGTCCGGGTAGCCTGTGTAGGCAACAGCATTACTTACGGAGCAGGAATCAAAAACCGGAGCCACGACAGCTATCCCTCCGTTCTAGGCCGTTTGCTAGGAGATAAATACTGGGTGAAAAACTTTGGAGTCAGCGCACGTACCATGCTGAATAAAGGTGATCGCCCTTATATGAAAGAACAAGCTTATCAACAAGCATTGGCGTTCAACCCCAATATCGTTGTTATCAAACTGGGAACCAATGACAGCAAGTCATTCAACTGGGTACATAAAGCAGATTTCATAAAAGATACACAAACCATGATTGACGCCTTTAAAGCCCTTCCCTCACAACCTGAAATCTATCTATGCTATCCTTCAAAGGCATATCTTACCGGAGAAAGCATTAATGATGATATCATCTCAAAAGAGATTATACCTATGATTAAGAAGGTTGCCAAGAAAAATAAGCTGCCTGTCATTGACCTTCACAGCGCAATGGATGGAATGCCGGAATTATTCCCCGACCATATCCATCCCAATGAAGAAGGAGCGAAAGTGATGGCAAAAGCTGTTTACAATGCTATAGCAAAATAAAAGGAAACGAAGGAGCAGACAGGAATTAATCAGCCAAAAAGAGACTTTTTATCGGTTGTCCGCATTATTCATACGTCATTTTGTTGTGTTATTCAAGACAATCAACTATTTTTGTTCCCAAACCTTGAGTAAGCAATGAAAACATCTGCCCACAACATACGAATCCTGTCCTTGCTCCTTCTATTCACTCTACTGCATTCTATATCAGAAGCCAAACAGTACTTTTTCCAACAAATCCCCTCTCAAAACGGACTTTCCTCTATGGTACGCTGTATGGAAGTCAGTCAGGAAAAAGGATATGTCTGGATAGGGACACGCTCAGGAATCGGACGATTCGACGGTTACGAACAGCGAAGATATCTGCGCGGTAATGTCACACATATTTTGGAAGATGAAGAACATACCATTTGGGCCATCACAGAAAAGGGAGTATTCCGCTACAATGAAAAAGAAGACAAGTTTACCCTTGTGCGGGATAAAGACAACAATCCGGTAATAGCCAGTTCTCTTTGCCTATGGGAGGACGGAGTAATCTTCGGGGGAAGAGGCAGTCTATACAAATACAACTATGAAGACCATATTATCAACCTGTTCCATACGTTGAAGCCGAACGGCAAGTATCATATTTCCAATCTTTACCAATGGGATTCCCGCACTCTCCTGGCCACCAACCGATGGGCAAAAGCTCTGTTTATTGATATCGCTACGGGCAACACCCGTCCTGTTCCCTTCAACAGTGAACAGATTATCTCACTGTTGATTGATAAAAAAGGGAATGTATGGGTAGCTCATTACAATCAGGGAGTAAGCTGTTATGACCGCAATGGAAAACAATTACAGACCTATCATACACAAAACTCTCCCCTCAAAACCAATGTAGTGCTATCATTAGAAGAGCATAACGGACAAATATGGATGGGTACAGACGGAGGAGGAATCCATATTCTCAATCCGCAGACCGGCAAGATATCGACATTGAGGTACATTCCGGGAGATCGTTACTCCTTGCCTGCCAACTCTATTCTTTGTCTATATAACGACAAAAGCGACAATATGTGGGCAGGAAGTGTACGTAACGGATTAATCAATATTAAAGAGGTAGGAATGAAAACCTATCAAGACGTACTGCCGGGACAGAATTACGGACTGAGTGAGAAAACAATCCTATCCATTTATCAGGACCATGACAATCAAATATGGATCGGAACAGACGGAGGGGGCATCAACCTCTTCGACCCGGCCACCGGAAAGTTTCATCACATACTTTCTACCTGGGAAGAAAAGGTGGCTTCCATCACCGGCATGGACAAAGACCATCTGCTGGTTTCGCTATTCAGCCAAGGCCTGTTTATCTTTCATAAAGAAACCCACCGATATCAGCCGCTTGTCATTATCAACGACAGCATTAATGATATTTTATGCCATCGGGGAAAAACAGTCAATGTATATCAAAATACTCCTGAAACCATTTTGATGTTATCCGAAACACCTTATAAATACCATATTGGTAAAAAGCAATTCATTCCCATCACCAAGGGAAAAGGCATCACTGATATTGTCGGTACATTGTTACCCATAAACAGCACAGGAGAGGATTGCTATCTGCACGATTTGGAACATATCTATCAAATCAACTCCAGCCTCAACGAACTGGAACTTATATTTACCTGTCAAACAGACACCGTGTTCAATTCTGTTTCACAAGACGAGAACGGATTGCTATGGATAGGCAGTAACCATGGTTTAAGTTATTATAATCCGGGTACAAAGCAATATACCCTTGTCCCCAATACCCTGATTAATGAAATAAGCTCGCTCATTTGTGACCGGCAAGGACGTGTATGGATAGGAACGGAAGAAAAGTTATTCGCATATCTGATTAAAGAAAAGAAGTTCATCTTATTCGGTGAACCGGACGGAGTGGTACAAAACGAATATCTGGAGAAACCCCGGTTGCTCTCTTCATCCGGAGATGTCTATATGGGAGGTGTAAACGGCTTACTACATATCAACCGGCACTTACCTGACGACCCCGCACTTCTCCCCACTCTTCAACTGGCGGACATCCTAGTGGGCGGAGAACGTGTCTACGACCGGATATCAAACGACCACCAACTTAGTGTCAATGAAAAAAGCAAACCGATCATCATCAAAATCATCACCCGTGATAAGGATATTTTCCGCAAACCCATGTATAGATACACCATTACAGGACTGAACGGACAAAACATCTATTCTTATTTACCGGAAATAAACTTAAGCAGTCTGCCAACAGGCAGTTATCACATAAAAGCCGCCTGTAGTACCCGCAACGGTGACTGGACAGCAGACTATGATATTCTTACCCTGACAGTACTGCCTCCCTGGTATAAATCCGGCTGGTTCATCCTAAGTTGCACCCTTTTTATCTTCATCAGTGTCATCCTCACTTTCATCCTGATATTGCGCAACAAAGAAACCAAGCTAAAGTGGGCAATGAAAGAACATGAACAGCAGGTATACGAAGAAAAAGTACGCTTTCTCATCAACATCAGCCATGAGCTTCGGACTCCACTGACCTTGATACATGCACCCTTGAAACAACTAATGGACAAACTTACCGCCGACAACGAAAATTATCCGTTGATCCAAAGCATCTGTAAACAATCTGAACGGATGAAGAACATTCTGAATACTGTTCTGAATGTTCGCAAAATGGAAGTAGGACAAAGCACACTCCATATCCAGAGCATACAATTGGATGAATGGGCGGAGCAACTGATTTCCGATTTTAAACCGGAAGCCTCCGTCAGAGGCATCACGCTCGTCTATCAACCTGAGCCGGAGATTCAAACCTTGTGCTTCGACAAAGAAAAATGTACCACTATCCTGACCAACCTATTAATTAACGCATTGAAATATACTCCCGATGAGAGTACAATCAGCATTTCAACCCGTTTGTCGGAAGACAGGACAAGAGTACGCATATCCATTTCCGACCAAGGTCCGGGACTGAAAGATGTGGATACCAACAATCTCTTTGTCCGCTTTTACCAAGGCAACAACAGTCGTCCCGGCACAGGAATCGGATTGTCCTATTCTAAAATACTGGTCGAACAACACGGAGGCAACATTGGAGCCTACGACAACAAGAATTTCGGAAGTCCGGGAGCCACTTTCTGGTTCGAACTTCCATTAAATACCGAACCGGGAAATATCACGCTGCACCCACAAGAATATCTGAATACACTTTTGGCACCCACGCAAGAAACAGAAAGCATTCCCGAACAACAGGAAGAAAATAAAACAGCCCAAAGCCATACCTTATTAATAGTAGATGACAACAAAGACCTGACCGATTATCTGGCAACAGCCCTGAAAGACCGGTTTAAGACAATATGGGTAGCCGCCGATGGAGAGGAAGCATTGCGTCTTTGCCGGGAAAAACGTCCTCATATAGTTGTAAGCGATATCCAAATGCCCCATATGAACGGCTATGAGCTATGTAAACAAATAAAAGAAGATTTGGAAATAAGCCATATCCCGGTTATCCTGCTCACTGCACGTAATGACGAAGAAAGCCAACTATATGGTTATAAAAACGGAGCAGACGCCTACATCACAAAACCTTTTGAAGTAAGTATGCTGTATGCAATTGTCTGTAGCCAACTGCATAACCGGGAACGGATGCGTACCCGCTATACAGACATCGGTCCTCTGCCGCCACCCGAAGAAGGAACCTTCAGTTCGGCCGATGAAGAATTTTTAAATCGCCTGAATCAGATAATCACAGAACATCTGGATAACGAACAGTTGGGTATTCCATTCATTTGCAACAAAATAGGAATCAGCAGAGCTTCTTTATACAATAAGCTGAAAGCATTGACAGATATGGGAGCCAACGACTATATAACCAAAATACGTATGGAGAGAGCTATCTGGCTTATTCTCCATACAGAACTCAGTGTCAATGACATAGCAGATAAGACAGGATTCTCGACCGCCAGATATTTCAGCACTGTATTCAAACAGCATACAGGTTGCTCCCCTACCCAATACAGAGAGAAACCGCCTGTCAACACTCAATAACCCTATAAAACCCTGTTTTCATTCCATGTTATGTTAATTTCCGACCATTTATAATAATAAATGATATATAATATGGAATAAAAGCAGAGATATAGTGCATTATCCAAATGAAAGAGTTTACTTTGTCCAACAAACAATTAGAGATTTATTCTAGTTTTATTCTCATCATGTATCTTCTCAGTTATCCACATTGAGTATATTCATTCCTGATTTAGAGCTTCTTGAAATTTCGTTGTTAGATTATTAATTTTTTATATTGACAGTTATGAATATGTATGTTGGAAACCTTAGCTACAACGTTAAGGAAGTAGATTTGAGAGAAGTTATGGAAGAGTATGGAACAGTAGGCTCAGTCAAGTTAATCATTGACCGTGATACAAGAAGATCAAAAGGTTTCGCCTTTGTCGAAATGCCGGAAACTTCAGAAGCTTCAAACGCTATCAAACAGTTGAACGGCGTAGAATATGCCGGTCGTCCAATGGTAGTAAAAGAAGCCTTACCCAGAAATTAACAGAGTAAACTTGATAGACAAAGAAAAAGGATTTTCCTGCATGGAAAATCCTTTTTCTTTGTCTATCAAGTTTTAATGAATACTGCTTACATACACCAGCTACCACTCTATAAATTTACCACGAGCTCTGCGTTCCGCCAACATCTGTGTAAGAAAACGCTGGCGGTCCTTGGCTATGTAACGCCGGGCAAAAATATTAGGAACAGCTACCCCCAAGGCTATACAGAAAATGATAAGCGCCGAGTTAATACCATTGGAAAAAGCAAGCGTCACTTCTCCTACCACTCCACGCATATTGATAAGCGCCAGCAACGAACGATACATCAAGACACCGGGAACCATCGGAATGACAGAAGGAATAGTCAGCACATGATTAGGAACATGAAACCAATGAACGGCTTTGACAGCTATCAAACTCACAACAAAGCTTCCCATAAACGAACCGATCACCGGACCATATCCTAATTCAAAGTTTACAAAGTTACGGGTACATACTGCAATTATTCCACCTACAGCCACCACCCACAACAAACGTCTCTGCACATTAAATATAGTGGCGAATCCCATAGCCGCAATAGCAGCCGCAACAGCATATACCCAATAAGCATCGTGCGGCACCATGCTCAGTTCACTGAACTTCTGGTCGATAGTCACATCACTCATCACCAGCAGCCTCAAGGCAAAAGCGATACCAAACGCCATGCCTCCTACCATCATTACCGTGTTGGCTGCACGCGTAATACCTACCAACAAGTGATTGTCAATCATATCGTCCACAAAATTTATCAGCGGCACACCGGGAACTATATATAAGGTACAGGCCAGCAACGGATGATACGGAGTGGAAGATAAACCTGAAAAAGAAAACGCATAAGCCAGACAAGTACATAAAAATGCAGAGATCGCAATACTCATATATACATTGATACCGAACTCAATGCAACGGGCACGGGTACGGAACCCCACAAAAGTACAAATAGCCGTAATCAGAAAAGCAATCCAGTCACCACCAAACAGCTTACAGAACCCTCCACAGGCAAACCCGGTACAGATTGCCACGACATAGGGGGTATAATTACGCTCCTGACGAGCAATCTTCTCCAGTTCTTCCTCGTATTTATCCAATGAATAATCCTGCTCAATGGCACGCCACGAAAGTTTACTGATTTTTGAAATGGCTTCCATATTGATGCCATGTTTCTCGCATTTCTGAAACTTGGAAAAAGAGTGCTTCTCGTCACTCACATTGACCATCAGCATCGTCCACCGGATATCAATATGCAGTTTCTCTTCCGGAATGCCCAGATAAGCGGCCACGCGCTTCATGTTTCTTTCAATCCGGTTAGTGTCTGCCGCACTCTCCATCAGCAGCTTGCCGGTACGTAATAAAAGGTCTAGTTTACGGCGCAATAGCAGCACCTCTTGTTCATTTGTTGTCTCGTTCATCTTCTTTTTACCTCAATTTTGTTTACTCTGACAGGAAACAGGTTGTTTTTTCGGGGTGCAAAGGTACAAAAAGTATATGATATTCATAACTAAATGTAGGAACAGAAATGAAATTGTCGTATCTTTGACCCGAAATAATTAAGTTAGATATGGTAACATTCAAAGAATTCTTTTCATTCAAGAATAACCGCTTCTTCTGGCTCAATCTGATAGCGATGGTAGTGGTCATTGTGGCAGCAGCCTGGGGAACCCTTCAATGGCTGGACAGCTATACACGCCACGGCGAAGCAGTGGTAGTGCCCGATGTAAAAGGAATGAATCTGCGGATCGCAGAAAATGAACTCGACAAGCAGTCACTAAAATCAATCGTCATAGACTCCAGCTATGTAAAAGGAATAGCCCCCGGTGCTATTCTGGAACAGAATCCCGCCGATGGCTCCAAGGTGAAGTCGGGCAGAACCGTCTATCTGACCGTCAATGCAGACAGCGCCCCCAAGGTAGCCATTCCCGATGTCATGGATAATAGTTCTCTCCGCCAGGCCGAAGCCAAATTACGTGCATTAGGTTTTAAAATAACCGAACCCGAATATATCAGCGGCGAAAAAGACTGGGTATACAGCATAAAATACCGAGGACGCGACTTGAAAGCCGGAGAAAAGGTTCCTCACGAAGCCGTACTGACACTCACGGTAGGCAACGGCAATGAAACCATGCCCGAAGATTCTGCATTGGTAAATGAATCCGGAACTGCGAACGATGACAAACCGGTGGTAGACGAATCCTGGTTTTAAACTTAACACACAGTGATGATGAAAGAAGAATATGTGGATGAACTGGACGACACACTGGATGATGTGGAACCGGTAGTGGACAACCCTGCCGAACTGTATGAACATTTCCGTGTAGTAGTAGACAAAGGACAGTCACAGGTGCGCGTGGACAAATATTTGTTCGAACGGCTTGTCAACTCTTCGCGCAACCGTATTCAGAAGGCTGCCGACGCCGGTCTTATCATGGCGAACGGCAAACCGGTGAAAAGCAGTTATAAAGTAAAGCCTTGCGACGTGCTGACGGTGATGATGGACCGTCCACGTTATGATAATGATATCATTCCCGAAGATATTCCATTGGATATAGTCTATGAGGACAACGATTTGATGGTAGTCAACAAACCGGCCGGACTGGTAGTGCATCCGGGATGCGGAAACTACCACGGCACGCTGGTCAACGCCATAGCATGGCATCTGAAAGACAATCCCAAATACGACCCTAACGATCCGCAAGTGGGATTAGTCCACCGTATAGACAAAGATACCTCGGGCCTGCTCGTGGTAGCCAAGACCCCCGATGCCAAGACTCATTTGGGACTTCAGTTCTACAACAAGACCACCAAACGTAAATACAATGCTCTGGTATGGGGTGTCGTAGAAAATAACGAAGGAACCATAGAAGGGAATATAGGGCGAAACCCCAAAGACCGCATGCAAATGGCCGTACTGAGTGACCCCGCCCAAGGAAAGCACGCCGTCACCCACTATCGGGTACTGGAACGTCTGGGCTATGTCACGCTGGTAGAGTGTGTACTTGAAACGGGACGCACCCACCAGATACGTGTCCACATGAAGCACATCGGACACACGCTGTTCAACGATGAGCGTTATGGCGGAAACGAAATTTTAAAAGGAACTCATTTTAGTAAATACAAACAATTCGTAAACAACTGTTTCGAGACCTGCCCCCGCCAGGCATTACACGCCATGACGCTGGGCTTTGTCCATCCCCGTACAGGCGAAGAGATGTTCTTCACCTCTCCGCTGCCCGAGGATATGACAAACCTGATAGACAAGTGGAGAAACTATATCAGTAACAGAGAAGAACTATGAAACGTACTATTGCCATAGTAGCCGGAGGAGATTCCAGCGAACTTGTCGTTTCCTTGCGCAGTGCACAGGGACTTTACTCTTTCATTGACAAAGAGCGTTATAACCTATATATAGTAGAGATGGAAGGGCATCGGTGGGAAGTAGTCCTTCCGGACGGCTCTAAAACCCCGATAGACCGTAATGACTTCAGTTTCATGGAGAACGGCGAAAAGAAACAATTCGACTTCGCCTACATCACCATCCACGGAACTCCGGGGGAAAACGGTATCCTGCAAGGTTACTTCGACCTGTTAGGAATCCCCTACTCCAGTTGTAACGTACTGGTATCGGCCATGACTTTCAATAAATTCACCTGCAACCAATACCTGAAAGGCTTCGGTATCCGCGTAGCCGAATCACTGATCCTGCGTAAAGGATTTGAAATTACAGACGAAGAAGTAATCAACAAAATCGGTCTGCCTTGTTTCATCAAGCCCAACGCCGGCGGTTCCAGCTTCGGTGTCACCAAAGTAAAGACTAAGGAAGATATACAACCCGCCATCGAAAAAGCTTTCGAGGAAAGTGACGAAGTAATGATTGAAGCCTTTATGAAGGGAACGGAAATCACCTGCGGCTGTTACAAGACCTCGGACAAGGAAGTGGTGTTCCCCATCACCGAGGTGGTAAGTGCCAACGAATTCTTTGACTATGGAGCCAAATACAACGGCGAGTCACAGGAAATCACACCTGCCCGCCTGCCCGAAGATACAGCCGAGCGTGTACGTCTGCTCACCTCGGCCATTTATGACATTCTGGGATGCTCCGGCCTTATCCGCATTGACTATATCATTACCGAAGGCGAAAAAGTAAACTTGCTCGAAATCAATACCACTCCGGGCATGACAGCTACCAGCTTCATTCCCCAACAGGTGCGTGCAGCAGGATTGGATATAAAAGATGTGATGACTGACATTATAGAAAATAAATTTTAGTGATATCACTGACTAACCTTTATAAATTATGAACATACCAGCTGAATTTAACGAGATTCGTCCGTACACTCCCGAAGAGTTGCCGCAAATCTATGAAGAATTAATCGCTGATCCCGCTTTCCGGACAGTGGTAGAGTCTGTTATGCCGGGCGTACCTTTCGAAGGTCTTGCCATGAAGATGCGTCAATGCAAAACAAACCTGGAATTCCAAAAAGCGTTCTTTTACGGACTATTATGGGATTTAGTGAAAAAAACAGCCAACGGACTGACATTCGACTGTTCCGCCTTGTCCGACTTAACCCGGAACTACACTTTCATCTCCAATCATCGTGATATTATTCTGGACTCGGCTTTTCTATCTATCCTACTGATAGACAACGGAATGACAACCGTAGAGATCGCCATCGGCGACAACCTGCTCATCTACCCATGGATTCATAAGCTGGTACGTGTCAATAAATCATTCATCGTGAAACGCGGCCTCAACATGCGGCAGAAACTGGAAGCATCTGCCTTGATGTCGCGCTACATGCATTTCGCCATGAAGGAAAAACATGAGAATTTATGGATAGCGCAACGTCAGGGACGTGCCAAAGATTCCAATGACCGTACCCAGGACAGTGTATTGAAAATGATGGCCATGGCAGGTGAAGGCGATGTTACCGAAAGACTGAAAGAACTGAACATCGTTCCGCTAGCCATTTCTTACGAATACGACCCGTGTGACTTCCTGAAAGCAAAAGAGTTGCAGCAAAAACGCAACGACGAACATTTCCAGAAAAGTCCCGAAGACGACCTGATCAATATGCAGACCGGCCTTTACGGATACAAGGGACGCATCCATTTCCAGACTTCCGCCTGTCTGAATCATGAACTGGACGAACTGAAAGAACTCAATTTGCCGAAATGTGATTTGTTTACCGCCATATCGGAAACCATAGACCGGCATATACACAGCAGTTACCGCCTGTTTGCAGGTAATTATGTGGCGTGTGACCTCTTGATGGGAGACAACCGTTTCACGGCCGAGTACACAGAAGAAGAAAAAGAGCACTTTGAAAAATATCTGGAACAGCAGATTGCCAAAGTCGATCTTCCCAACAAAGACACCGCCTTCCTGCGTCATGCTTTGCTGACTATGTATGCCAATCCGCTCATCAATTACCTGAAAGCGGCAAAAGGATAAGAACGTTTACCGTAAAGGGTGGATGTTACAGTCCACCCTGAAAAAGAAAATAATAAACATGAGGAAAGTCGTTATTTTATCTTTTCTAACCTCTTTGCTTCTCGGCGCGTGCGGTGAAGACGACTATGTATATCCTAATGTTCTGACAGATATGATCGACTTGAAAACCGACCATACAGGAACCGGACGGTATCTGATAACGGATGAAGGGACAGAGTGGCGCATCCAGTCACGTACCGGTCTTGACGGACTGGCACCAGACACCACGTACCGCACGGTTACCATGTACGCTCCATTGACAGACTCGGAAGAAGCAGAAAAAGAAGCCATGCTTTACAATACCCAACTGGTTATTTCTCCTGTTCCCTTGTCCGAATCTAAATTCAAGGAGATAAAGACCGACCCGGTAGCCATTCAAAGCATTTGGCGGGGTGGGAATTACCTGAACCTGATTTTACAAGTCAAAGTCAAAGACCAGAAACACGGTTATCACTTTATTGAGAACAAACTGGAGAACAAAGACGGAGAACAAACATTATACTTGACACTCTATCATGACAGGAATAATGACATCGAAGGTTTCAACCGTAAAGTCTATCTGTCTGTTCCCTTGTGGGCATACGCCGGCAAACTGCATAAAGGCGATAAGATTGTATTCAACATCCGTACTTACAAAGAAGGTATGACCAGTCGTATCTTTTATTTTTAGCAAACAAAAACATCAAAACATTCCATTTTATGATAAAGACCATCTATTTTGTATTCTTCATCTGCGCATTCTCACTAGGATTATGGGCATGTACCGGCAAAGACAGTGACAAATTCAAGAATCTATCCTCCGACCAGTTTGAGGAAATGATACAGGACAAGACCATCCAACTGGTTGATGTACGCACGGTAGCCGAATATTCCGAAGGCCATATACCGGGCAGCATCAATATCAATGTATTG
Source organism: Phocaeicola sp. GP0067 (assembly GCF_031119655.1). NCBI lineage: Bacteria > Pseudomonadati > Bacteroidota > Bacteroidia > Bacteroidales > Bacteroidaceae > Phocaeicola > Phocaeicola sp. GP0067. The sequence continues at coordinate 589 of NZ_JAVHZY010000015.1, read as the reverse complement.
GACAATGAGTTTGGCACAAACATCGAGGAGCTTCTTCAAAAAGACCGCCCCGTAGCCGTTTACTGCAAAAGTGGAAGACGCAGCCGCAATGCCGCCAACATTCTGGTAAAAAAAGGATTCAAGGTGTATAATCTGGATAAGGGTATCCTGGACTGGAAGGAATTAGGGAAGGAAATAAGTTTTTAACCGTTTTTTTCCTTCAAATCCTTCATTATGGCTTAGCAAGTTGATTTACTGCCACTTATTATGAAGGATTTTTTTTCAATCCTTCATAAATTCTTCATCTCTGTAAGTTTGTCCCAGACTCCCCCCGCCCGGTCTTCTATTTCCGAGGCGAGACCTCTTCCTCTTGAATGGCAATCTTGCCACGCGCTATCTTATATAGTCAAGCCAAGGATACACACAGTTTTTCGTCCGATAGAAATCGTTGCGCTGCCCTTTTCTGTTTACCGTTTCACCTTAGTGATGAAGTTTTATCACTAAGGTGAAACGATAAATTGAAAAGGAAGAATGTAAGCATTCGGCCTCGTGCGTGTTTTTTTCCCCTCTTTTCCTTCCTACCTTTGTGGCTTCATTATAATCTTAATCC
>NZ_JAVHZY010000014.1:0-112576 GCF_031119655.1 Phocaeicola sp. GP0067 | reverse complement strand
TAACTCCATAAGCTATGAATTTGGAAACAAAGATAACAATTTATAAATTTACCCCTCAGCTTTTTACATTGACCCAAAGCATTCTTTCGGTGTACTATTCGGTGTACCTAGTCTTATGCTTACATATGTGATATCCTCATGCTCTCAAAAAAGATCAAGAACTTTTCAAAAAAGACGACGACGTTTTTAAAAAAGAACAGGAACTTTTTTAAAAACGTCGTCGTCTTTTTTATTGTTACCAATGCATCGTAAACCGTCGTTCTGTGGAGGTACAGACCTTTCATGCGTACTTTTTGCGGGGAAAAAGCCTAAAACACCCTACTTTATATCAAGTCGAAACGATCTATAAGAAAATGGTATGTGGCTGAAAACAAGTAATTTATGTGGAAATATACTTCAAAACATTGTGAGAGTATGAGAGCATGAATGAGAGCAATTTTTTTTATCTTTACTACATAAACCGTTAATAATAAACCTGTTATATATGCAGTGAGGGCATGAGGGTATACATGGCTCGAACTTTTCTTTGGAATATGCAAAACGGCTATATTCCACGATATAGGAATATATGCCGTTTTGATAGAGGGGAAATTTTTTATGGTATATAATTCCAATAATCCATATTTGTAATGATTTGAACTATAATTTTACGATCTCCTTCTCGTATTTCGTTGGGAGCATTCTGAGATGCATACGATATTTTTGCGCCCACTCCTTTTGCTTTTAACATTTTATTGGGAACTCCTTTCTTTATAAGTGCATTGACTACAGCGTCTGCACGTTTTTGGGATAGATCCATATTGTATTGTGATGATCCTTTTGCATCAGTACATCCTGTGATGAGATATTTTTTGCTTGTGTCTGTCAGCATAATTTGAGCTATTTCATCAATGATAGTAGCTGCTTTAGGAGTTATTTCTGTTTTATCAAACTCAAAATAGATATTGTTGAATAAATCACATAAAACATTGGGCTGGCTTGGAGTTTCTACAATTTGTTTCATGATTATAGGTTTTTCTATAACTTTTTCTATGATTTTTTCCACATATTGAATTTCCGGTTTGACTTTTAGGGATTTACCACCAATGCGCCACATCAATCGAATGCTTCCTTGCCATGAATTGGCTATATGTTTGTATGGCATGATGAGGTAGTCTCCTTGGAGTCCTATGCCAATGTTGTCATTAAGCCACGTATTCACGCCTATTCCCAATGAAATAGGGATAAGATTTTGTTTATCTTTCCCTTCTTTAGTATAATCATTTGACAGATTCCATTCCATCTCCTCACTGTTGAATTCTTCCATCCCCTTATAGTTGATCTTAAAATTCTTGTACATATAGTTGGCTCCCATCCGTAGGAAAGGATCAATATAATTTGAATGGAGATATTCACCTAGACGCCACTGTAAACCGATTCCTGCCATACCTAGCCATCTTGATTCTTTACCGTTACGGACAGGATCGGAACTGTAGTCTAATGTTCCTTGTAAATCTAGATAAAAATGAGAGTTAAGTTCACGAGCAAAATATAGATTTCCTCCAAAAATAAAATCTTTTTTATTAGTACCTACAGTGTAACCGCCTTTATTATTAGTATGGAAATTAATGACATTAAAACGTGTCATTTGAAGTCCGGTTGCGCCTATACCTATTTCCCATGCTTTTTTATTATTATCGGCTGCTCCATTCTTTGCATTTTGTTGTGCATTTATAGGTAAACCGAAACATAATACTGAGGTAAAGCATAGTATGAGATGGATTTTATGTATATATATTTTCTTCATATTTTTATTCTTCATAGATAACTTGTACTTCGGGCAACTCATAAGAGCTGCTATAGTTTTCAATAATAAATGTTTTTTCATCCTTTCCTTTTCGGAGATAACCTTGATAATATCTATAGAAATATGAACTGTTGCCACTGTCAATGTATATGGATGAATTTAAAAATGGTGCGAATACTTTGAACGTTGGAACTTCTGCAGAAGATCTGTTATTAGAACTTGATGCTTCTTGTGAGCCAGCTGTTGAGGTATATCTGAATGTGATATATGCCATTTTAAGTTTGCTGGCTTCTTCTTCAGTATACGCTATCGGTTCTACATAGTCCATTCCATTTTCTTTAACGACACGTGTGGTCGATGATTTGTAAATTCTTGTAAAGTCTATTTTTGAAAAATCCAATTCACCTTCAGCAGATGAGAAACTGGGTGCTTCTCCATTGGATATTATTTTTAATTTTAATGTTTTTAGCGTAGGTCCCATTTGATAAGGAGCTAATAAACAAACACCATTCCATTGGAAAGTTTCTCCATAATAAGGTTCTCTAGCTTTTACAGTGTAATAAACGTCACTTCCATCCCAATATTCAGATTGATTGTTTTTGAATTTTCCGGGATTTTCTTGAATGAACCGATAGGTATAAATATAGTAATAATATCCTCCATTATTTGAACTAGAGCCTTGGCTTGAATATAGTTTTTTATCTGACAAAATACTGTTGGGATTATTTTTGTCAGAGACTCTATATGCGTCTAAATTCCTTGAACCACTATTAGGTAAATAAGAAGGGATATTTTGCCATTGGTCTTCCGGATTAACTTTTCGTTGTATATAGAAATATAGATACTGATAATCGTATAATGAATTTGAATTATCGCGGAGGATCATTCTCATGCGTACTCTATTAGGAACATATGTGTTTTTAGCGGATTCTTGCGGCAACTTTCCGGCTAGGGTTACTTCTTTTACCGTTCCCCAGCGTAAGTTTATGTCTTGTATTTCGGGTAAATCTTCTTTAGGTACAATAAACTCTCCGTTTTCATTGGTAATGTAAGTTTTTTCCGCATTGATACCCGGCATGCCTTTTACTTGAGCTTTTGGTGCGATTTGTCCAGTTTCATCATATACTTTATAGAGTACACCTCCATCAGTTGTGCGTACATATTCACCATATTCTGATTGAGAATATTGTGCAATAACATTAGGTATACCCTTAATGATGGTAACTTCTGTTCCCGGTTTTCCTGGTTCTCCGGGTTTGCCGTCTTTGCCATCTTCTCCGTCTTTGCCATCTTTCCCGTGTAGATAGTCATAAAAATCCTTTAACGTATTTTTTTCACAGTCCCATACTCCACCATTTTTGTGGTCAATAAGTGCATCTGTTGTACCGCAAAATTTAGCTAAGTCATTTTTCCACAGTTCATGTGCTGATAAACCATTGCTTCCGTTTATTCCGTCTTTACCAGCTAAATAATTGAAAAAATCATATTCTGAAACTTTGTCAGAAGGCCATTTTTGTCCTGGATTTTTAGGATCATTCATATTGCCTGTTCCTACAGTTTCTTTCCATAGTTCATAAGCGGATTTTCCATTGTTACCATTTGTTCCACTGAGGTAAGTGTAAAAATCTGCCATTGTAATTTTATCTTTGGACCATGCTGAATTATTTTTGTCTTTGATTTTATCATTTTTGACGTCATTTACCCATAATTCGTATGCAGATGCTCCGTTAACTCCTTTTTCTCCTTGAGCTTTTATTCTTGTATCAGTAGTACCTATCCACCAATTTCCGTTATTACCTATATGGGGAGATACGCCATCATCTCCTTTCTCTCCTTGAGCTTTTATTCCTGTATCGGTGGTGCCTATCCACCAGTTCCCATTTTTTATCACCGGGGTAAGTCCGTCCGCTCCTTTATCACCTTGTTCTCCTTTGGGACCTTGCACTGCAATCCCTGTATTGGATGTGCCTATCCACCAGTATCCGTCTTTAATGAAAGGGGTTAATCCATCGCTTCCTTTTTCTCCTTGAGCTTTTATTTTTGTATCGGATGTATTGATCCACCAGTTTCCATTAGGACCAATATAAGGGGATGTTCCGTCTTTACCATTTTCTCCTTTTTGACCTTGAGCCGGAAAATTTGTATCACGATTGCCAATATACCAATTACCATTTTCACCAACATGTGGAGTAATACCATTTTCACCATCTTTCCCTTTTAAATATAAAAAGAAATGTTCCATTGTTGTTTGGTCTTTGGGCCAATTTATATTGCCGCCAGCAACAGATTGTTTCCATAATTCATAGGCGGAAAATCCGTCTTTGCCATTAATTCCATCCTTTCCATCTTTGCCGATAGCTTTGATTTTTGTATCTTTATTGCCGATATACCAATTCCCATTTTCGCCAATATGAGGTGATTCTCCGTCTCTTCCGCTAAGAAAATCCCAAAAATCGGCTTCTGTATTTTTTGAAGAAGGCCAAATGAGCGAAGGGTCATGAGGGTTGGTGACATTACCTTGGGTGATCAGGATTTTCCATTGATCGTATGCAGACATTCCATCTTTTCCTTTGTCTCCTTTTTCTCCTTTAATATAAACTAAAAAGTCTGCTAAATCAACTTGGGTGGAAGGCCAGTTTATATGACCGGTTTCAACTTCTTCTTTCCATATCTCATAAGCGGATTTGCCATTGGTTCCCTGAGGACCTTGGGGTAATTCAAAATCAATACTGCTGCACGAGAAAAAAAATGTGCAAAGTAGCACTGATAATACATAAATTTTGCATTTCTTCTTTGTATACATGACTGTAAATTATTAAAAATGAATTGTTCTTTGTTGTTACATATTGGATAAACTCCGTTCTGCTTTATTGAATATTGTATCGTTGGGGGGCATGCAATTTTATATTTTAGGTTATTCTGCTGTGTGCGATTTACATTATAATAATATTCACATTTTATTTGGGTGCAAAGTTCTATATTTGGTACTAAAAAGAAGTTGCGTATTTAAAAGATTTGTTTGCATATAATCAGTTCTTTCTTTTATATCTGCATAAAAAGGTTTCCTATTTTTCTAAATGTTCGTTTTGGGATAGTTTTAAATGGTAGATGCTTTATATGATTTTACAGAGGGGTATATGTGATAAGTTTTCCATATATTGATGGTGGATTATGATTAGGTTTTGTGATATTTGTTATTATAGATGTATAGAAACTCTTAAAATAGATCCATATACCGAGATCAGGAAACAAACTTATTATTAGCTTTAGTGTGTATGATGGAGATAACTATATTCATAATCTTTAGGATGCGGGATGTTTGTTTAATCGTTTGCAGAAACTGAATATGTTTCAAGAGAAGGTGTATCTCTTGATTCTTCTCCTTTTTTACGTATTTCGTTAGGAGTAGCTCCGATATTTCTTTTACAGTAGGTTGTAAAATGGGAGAAAGTCTTGAAATGATAGTCCAGCATTATTTGTTTGATGGGTAAAGTACTTTTTTTTAATTTGAATTCAATTTCATAAGATGTTTGTTTTTGTAACCATTGATATGGTGTATCTCCATGGAAGTTTTTTTTGAATAACTGTGTGAAAACAGTATCATTATATCCACATAAAACAGCTAGTTCTTTGGCTGTTCTGCAAGCTTTGTAATGTGTCATGACGGATACGAAGAATTGAAGGTCGTTAGATAGCGCATCACGGAAAATGGAGGCAATTTCATTCTTCTTATAGCAAATTTTAAATAATGAGAACAATTCATATTCTTTGGCTCGATGTAAGTCGGGAATTTCTGTTCCATTTTTCATGTAATCGACCAGCAAATCTAAGTAGGAACGCATTAACGGATAAATGGGAAGGACTTCTACCGGTTTTACTTCTTCGATGGATATATCTTGCAGATACTCTATTGTTCTGCTATGTAGATAAGGAGCCACAATATTACATGCATGAATGACAAGTTGTACTTCATCCATTGCCTTGATTTTACATTGATGCAGGCTGCTGATGAAGAAAAATTCATTCTGCATTGCCATCAGAGGCATGGATTCTATATGATCTCTGAATAGGCATAATGACCCTTTTAGAACAAAACAAACTTGAAACTCATGGGTTTCGTTCAAGTTTTGGATAATCTCTCCTTTACTTATATGAAGACACCTGAATTGGCTGAATCTGGATAGCGCAAGAGGATCACGGTATAAATTCTTTAGTAAAAATAGCATTTCCATACATTATAAACATTTTAAGATAAAAAAAGTTTTGATACATCTATCCCGGACAAATATAACTTGATATTTAAAATGTTTTAAAGCTATAGGAGGAATATGCAACTAAATCATTGCTAATATGAAATTGAATCTTCTGTTTAAGAAAGAGTTTATCAACATATGAAATTATAAGGTATTTAAGGCCGGATGCTTTGGATGGTAGCTTATAAAGTGGAAGATGCTTACTGATTTTTTTATGAGTGAATGTAAATAAGTGATTTGGAATAGAGATAAATCTAAGGATCTTTTTCTTATTGCTATGAACAATAAGGAAATTACAAATAAAAATCCGAATATAAGGCCGCTCATGTGATACTGATTACTAAGTATCGATTATATAAGTATTCCCCATCTTCGGGAGTATGGTTCAAAGTACAAAGCAACCATTGGCATAATGGATTATTTGTGTCGTGGGAACAATAGAAGTAAATAAGGAATGACGGACTACCTATAAGTAGGGTAAGTACTGTCAGAATCTCTATTGTTCTATGATGAAGTGTCTTGTTCACAGGCATTTCATGATGTGTCAATTTAATCATGCTTGCTTTTTTTACAAAATTGGTTATAGAAATACATACTGATAATACCTATTAATGGTGATAATTTTCGGCTTTATACCTAAAAATAAGTACTCGTGTATTTTATGATGTATATGATTATCAGTAATAAAACCCCAATTTTTAGGTATTGTGTACTCTTGGTGGCAAGGGTAACTTTGCAACAAATTTGAAAACATAAAATAATAACTATTAATCAATAAAACTAAAGTATTATGAAATTGAAAAACTTTTTAGCGATGATGGCTATTGCATTGTGTGCAGTAGCATGTAGTGACAATGATGATAAAAAGGAAGATACCGTGATTCCGGCTCAGGAGGTTGCTGGTATTTACAATGGAACATTATCACTCTCAGTATCAGGAAATGATCAAGGAACGTCAGACAGTCAGGTGAAAATTACTGCGGAAGAAGGGGGAACTGTTCAAGTTCTTCTAGTTGGCGGTGCTGGTGAAGGAATGATGTCATTGCCGGATATTGCTATACCTGGAATTAAAGTGCATACCTCCGATAATGTCACTTATATTTTGCCGGAAAGTGCTGTTGATGTAACTGTTGGTTCTGTAAAATATACAGGAAGTTTACAAGGAACGATTAAGGATGAAAAGGCTGATCTGATCTTTACACTAAAGCCGGGAGCCATGCCTATGGCTATTACTGCGACTTTTGTAGGCACTAAATAGCATGAAAAGATATCTCTCTATTATAACCATACTGGGAATGATGCTTTTGCCATTCTCGGCATGTGATGGTATTTTGGAAGGAATATATGATAGTCCTGCTGCTTCGGATAGTAATGAATTGGGTTTTATAAGAACAGACCCTTCTACCCATTCGGGTACTATTTATATTGATGCTACTGATTATAGACGTTGGACTTTTATCGATTTCCATACACAAAAAGTAGATTCTGTAAATGTGACGGATTCTGAACAGAAAGAACCGGAGGAATGGGATATTGCTGTCCATCGTTATGATGTTAAAACCAATGCTGGAGCAGTATTGGAAACCGGTTTCACAGGTTTTTCCGCTTTACGGAATGCGGATGCGATGCCCGAAGGAGCCTATGTGGAGGATGTTTGGACTACCGCTAAGATAGCCATTGATATGTCAGGTATGATGGATGGTAATATTGTTTATATGGCATCCTATTATAATGAAGAACTATCCAAATGGTTGAATGTTGATAAAAGTAATATGCCACCTACCTATACTCTTTCAAACAAGGTTTATATGGTAAAGCTGAAAGATGGAACTTATGCGGCTGTTCGTCTCACAAATTATATGAATGCTAGTGGTGTAAAAGGCTTCATGACTATTGATTATATTTATCCGTTTGAATTGTAAACCGACATACGATATGCATAGACTACTCAGAAACGTGTGCTTGATACTGTGTTGGCTGATGGCGGTATCAGTATCAGCACAACGAATTATTTCGGGAACTGTATTTGATGAAAATAAAGAACCTCTGACGGGAGCAACAGTTTCCGTAAAAGAAAAAGTAACTTTGGGAACCACTACGGATACACAGGGAAAATACATGTTGAAATTACCCGATAATAGAGAATATACTCTACAGGTTTCATACATGGGGTATATCTCGCAGACTCATAAAGTGTCTGTCAGTAAAACAGGTAAAGTTGATTTTATACTGAAAGAAGATGCTGTAAATATGGAAACTGTAGTTGTAACGGGAACCCGTACTCCGAAACTCCTGAAAGATGTTCCCATTGTAACTCGTGTCATTACTGCCGATGAAATAAAAAAAGTAGATGCTACCCATATTGGAGATTTACTTCAGGCAGAACTGCCGGGAATTGAATTCTCTTATTCCATGGACCAGCAAGTTTCTCTCAATATGCAAGGATTTGGTGGAAATGCTGTACTTTTTCTGGTTGATGGTGAGCGTCTGGCAGGTGAGACTTTGGATAATATAGACTACAACCGATTGAATATGAGCAATGTGGAGCGTATTGAAATTGTAAAAGGTGCGGCTTCTTCACTCTATGGTTCGAATGCGGTAGGAGGAGTGGTAAACATCATAAGTAAAGTGCCTGCGGAGCCTTGGACTGTGAATCTCAATGGACGTTACGGGGCTTATAATGAGCAGCGTTATGGAGGAACAATAGGTTTCAATGTTGGAAAATTCAATAGTGTGACTAATGTACAGCATACCCAAGTAGATGAAAAAGATTTGGCAGATGGAAAAACAAATGAGGAAACGGAGGATTGGGCATTTAAAAAGGTGTATGGTGATAAAACTTGGAATTTCAAAGAACGTTTGGTCTATACTGCTAATGACCATCTGAAACTGACGGCACGTGCCGGATATTTTTTTCGTGAACGTGAGAAGTCACAGACTAGTAAAGACCGTTATCGCGACTTCAGTGGTGGGGTGAAAGGAAATTATGTATTGGATAAAGATAAGGATCTGGAAATAGCTTATTCTTTCGACCAGTATGATAAGAGCGACTACTTGCCGCAAGATGCTAATGATGTACGTGATTATAGTAATGTACAACATTCGGTTCATACTTTTTATAATCATACTTTTGTCGGTAAGCATATTCTCACCGTGGGTGGTGATTATATGCGTGATTATTTAATGTCCTATCAGTTTGCCAATAATGGAAGTAAACATCAGTATACAGTGGACGGCTTTGCACAGTTTGACTGGAACCCGACGAAATATTTCAATGTCATCACAGGATTACGTTTTGATTATTATTCAGATTCCGATATTAATCATTTCTCTCCCAAATTAGGACTGATGTATAAAATAGGAAACTGTTCATTGAGAGGTTCCTATGCCGGTGGTTTCCGAGCTCCTACTTTGAAAGAAATGTATATGAATTTTGATATGGCAAGTATTTTTATGATTTATGGTAATCCTGACTTGAAGCCTGAAACCAGCCATAATTTTTCTCTTTCGGCAGAATATATGAAAGGTCGTTATAATTTGACGGTGACAGGTTTCTATAATGTAGTTGATAATCGTATCACTACGGCGTGGAGTGAGGCGTTGAAAGGGCAGGTATATACCAATATATCAAATATCAGGATATCCGGTGCCGAGGCAAATGCTTCCGTCAAATATCCTTGTGGACTGTCGGCACGTTTATCTTACGCCTATACACACGAGAATATAAAGAAAGGGCAACCTGTCATTTCAAGTACTCGCCCGCATACGGCTACTGTCCGTCTTGAGTATGACAAGCATTGGAAGAACTATGCGTTTAATGTTGCTTTGAACGGACGCTTTCTGTCCAAGGTGAATACAGAGGAATATACTTCGAACACTTCTTATGAAGAAACTGAGAAGGTGACCTATCCGGCGTATACAATGTGGAAGCTTACGTTGTCTCAGAAAGTATGGAAAGGTGTTGATATGACTTTGGCGGTAGACAACCTGTTTAATTATGTCCCTTTCCGTTATTATAATAATTCGCCTGCTACTAAAGGAACAACTTTTTCAGCCGGTTTGTCATTGGATATAGAACAATTGTTCAAATGAAATTTGGCTGCTAATACTAAATAAACTATGTGATTTAAATAAAGATATGAAGAAGAAACAATTATTGATTGGCGGAGGGATAGCAGTCATCTTGCTGCTTTTGTTTGGTGTATGGAATCTTTGGTTCAGTGCAACTAGAGTGGCTTTCATCAACTATCAGGTAATCAGTTTAGGGCAGATATCTAAAGCTAATGACAACTCATTTATTAAAATCAGTGAACTGAGCACAGATGATCTGAACCGATTGACCGGTTATGATATGGTATTTATCAATGCCATGGGATTAAGGATTACTGAAGAGCAACGGGCGCAAATACAAAAAGCAGCCGATGGTGGTCTGCCGGTATTGACTACTGCCGCTACCAATCCTGCAAACAAGATTATTTCATTGGATTCCATCCAAGCGGATACATTGAAACATTATCTGTCTAATGGAGGACGTCGTAACTATCGCAGTATGCTGAATTATGTGCGTGTGCATATTGATAAAAAACTATTCTCTGTGTCTGAACCGGAAGCCGTAATGAAACGTGCCGATGATGTGCTTTATCACATGGATCCAAAGAAACCCGAAGACGAAGAGTTGGGTTTCAATACGGTAGCCGGATACAATACTTTTCTGCAACATAACGGCTTGTGGAAAGAGAATGCTCCGCGTATTATTGTGACCGGTCCGATGGGTGAACCTTCCGGGCTTATTGCTAAATTGGAGGAAACTGGCAATATGGTTTATCCTATACGTTCCATGCGTTCTTTTATTCAGAACCATGGAATTGATTCTGTCCGTCCGTCTGCTATTATCAATATGGCGCATGGACGTATGGGTGAACCTATTGTAGATTATCTGGCGAAACAGAATATACCGCTTTTCTCTCCATTGAATGTAAATCGCTTGGTAGAGGAGTGGGAGAGGGACAAGATGGGGATGAATGGCGGCTTTATGTCACAAAGTATTGTTACTCCCGAGATAGATGGAGCTATTCGTCCGTTCGCTCTTTTTGGACATTATAAGGATGAGGAGGGTTTGCAACACGCTTATGCTATTCCAGAACGCTTGGAAACTTTTGTAGAAACAGTTAATAACTATATTGCTCTGCAGCGTAAACCCAATAGTGAGAAACGCGTTGCTATTTATTATTATAAAGGTCCTGGTCAGAATGCACTGACTGCGGGTGGTATGGAAGTGGTTCCTTCACTTTATAACTTGTTGCAGCGTATGAAACGCGAGGGCTACAAGGTGGACGGTTTGCCTACCTCTTCGAAAGAATTGGAACAGATGATACAATCTCAAGGAGCCGTATTTGGTTCGTATGCCGAAGGAGCTTTTGATCGGTTTATGGAAACCGGCAAGCCCGAACTCATAACAAAAGAACAATATGAGAGTTGGATAAAGAAATCCATTCGTCCTGAAATGTATGCCGAAGTAATAGCTGCCAATGGTGAATTTCCCGGAGCATATATGACTACTTCCGACGGCCGTTTAGGAGTAGCTCGTTTGCAATTTGGAAATGTGGTGCTCTTGCCACAGAATGCGGCCGGTAGTGGGGATAATGCATTTAAAGTAGTACATGGAACCAATGCAGCTCCTCCACATACTTATATTGCTTCTTATCTGTGGACACAATTCGGATTTAAAGCTGATGCGTTGATTCATTTCGGTACTCATGGCAGTTTAGAGTTCACTCCGCGCAAACAAGTTGCTTTGTGCAGCAATGACTGGTCCGACCGTCTGGTAGGTGCATTACCTCATTTTTATATTTATTCCATCGGCAATGTAGGTGAAGGGATGATTGCTAAGCGTCGTTCATATGCGGGATTGCAATCTTATCTTACTCCACCTTTTATGGAAAGTAGTGTCCGCACCATTTATCGTGAACTGACTGAGGCTGTCAAAACATACAATAATTTACTTCCGGCCGATGGGCAGGCTGTACTGTCTACCGGAAATAAAGACGCTTTGAACCGTGCTTCATTGGCGGTAAAGAAACTCACGGTGAAACTGGGCATCCATCGTGAATTGGAATTGGATAGTCTTCTTACTGTTCCTTATGCCGAGGAAGATATTCAGCGTATAGAAAATTTTGCAGAGGAACTGGCAAATGAGAAGATTACAGGTCAGCTGTATACGATGGGGATTCCTTATGAACCCATTCGTATTACTTCCAGTGTGTATGCTATGGCTACCGAGCCGATAGCCTATAGTCTGTTGGCATTAGATAAACTACGTAATCGTGCGGACGGACAGGTAGAGAAACATCGCACTCTTTTTACTCAGCGTTATTTAGAACCTGCACGTGATTTGGTCACTCGTCTGTTGGCTGATCCATCGTTGGCTTCTGATGAATTGATTTGCCGTATTACTGGCATTACTTCCGATGAACTTGCTAAAGCACATGAAATCAATAAATCCCGTAATACTTCTCAAGGCATGATGGCCATGATGATGGCATTAGCTGAAGAAGCTCCGGCTGAGGCTAAAACACATGCTGATATGAGCAGTGGAATAATGCAGGCTGACCAAAGCGGATGTTCGAAAAGGAATAGCATATCCGGGTCTATGAAAGAGAAAATGAAGGAAATAGCGAAAGGTATGAATCCTGAGAAAGCTATGGAACTTGCAAAAAAAATGGGTGCAAGCCCTGAAGCTTTAAAGAAAATGGAAACAGGAATGTACAAGAGCCGTGCTGTAGGTATGAATACACTGGCCAAAGATACGGTTACAATGAAAACAACTTCTCGAGGAAAACGTGAAAAAGCGGATAGTGATAAATTCGGAGGCATGGAAGCGATGATGAAAGCTATGATGTCCAAGAAAAAAGAATATTCTAAAGAGGAGATGAATTTTGCTTTGGCTGTCGTGGAAGTAGAACGTACCTTGAAGAATGTGGGCAATTATAAGAGTGCTCTTTTGGAAAGTCCGGAAAGAGAATTGACCTCTATGGTGAATGCGTTGAACGGAGGATATACGCAGCCTTCACCGGGTGGTGATCCCATCGCCAATCCTAATACATTACCTACAGGACGAAATCTTTTCGCTATCAATGCTGAAGAAACTCCGTCGGAATCTGCATGGGAAAAAGGAAAACAATTGGCTGACAACACTATCGAAATGTATCGCCGTCGTCATAATGACTCTGTTCCTCGTAAAGTAAGTTATACATTATGGAGTGGAGAATTTATAGAAACCGGCGGTGCTACTATTGCACAGGTGCTTTATATGCTGGGTGTAGAGCCTGTTCGTGATACGTTTGGGCGTGTGACGGATCTTCGTCTGATTCCTTCTGCTGAATTAGGCCGTCCTCGTATTGATGTGGTAGTGCAGACTAGCGGGCAGCTGCGAGATATTGCCGCTTCACGTCTGTTTCTTATTAATCGTGCCGTAGAGATGGCAGCCAATGCTAGAGAAGATCAATTTGAAAATCAAGTAGCAGCAGGTGTTGTGGAAGCTGAACGTGTATTAATAGAAAAAGGTCTGACTCCAAAAGAGGCCCGTGAAATGTCTACTTTCCGTGTGTTCGGAGGAGTGAATGGTAATTATGGTACGGGTATACAAAGTATGGTGCAATCTGGTGACCGTTGGGAAAGTGAAAAGGAAATCGCCGATGTTTATTTGAATAATATGGGTGCTTTTTATGGTAGTGAAAAGAATTGGGAAACTGTTCGCCAATTTGCTTTGGAAGCTGCTTTGACACGTACGGATGCGGTTATTCAGCCACGTCAAAGCAATACATGGGGTGCATTAAGTCTGGATCATGTGTATGAGTTTATGGGAGGTATGAATCTTGCTGTCCGTAATGTGACCGGTAAAGATCCTGATGCGTATCTGAGCGACTATCGTAACCGTAACAATGCCCGTATGCAAGAGGTGAAAGAAGCTATTGGTATAGAGAGCCGTACCACAATATTCAATCCTACTTATATTAAGGAAAAAATGAAAGGGGAGGCTGGCGCAGCTAATACTTTTGCTGAGATTGTGCAAAATACGTATGGTTGGAATGTCATGAAACCTCAGGCTGTTGATAAGGAAATGTGGAATGAGATATATGATGTGTATGTAAAGGATAAATTTAACTTGGGAGTGCAGGATTATTTTGAAAAGCAGAACCCTGCCGCTTTGGAAGAAATGACTGCGGTAATGATGGAAACTATCCGTAAAGGAATGTGGCAGGCTAGCGGGCAACAGATAGCGGATATTGCCAAACTACATACCGATTTGGTGAATAAATATAAACCGTCTTGTTCTGGTTTTGTTTGTGATAATGCCAAATTACGTCAGTTCATAGCTTCTAAAACGGATGCACAGACTGCATCCCGGTATAAGGAAAACATCAGTCAGATACGTGAAGTTGCTGCTTCAAAAGAGCAAAAGGGTATGGTGATGAAAAAAGAAGAGATGAATACAGTCGGTACGGAACAACAGACGAATACGGTAAGCAATACTGTTGTTTGTGTTGTAGTGGTGGCTGCTGTTCTTGTTTTAATTGTATTGGTGCGTTGTCGCCGTAAAAAAATGCAGGAATAACAGGCTATGGAAACAGTTGTAGTTGTTCTTATGATATTGGTCTGTTTCAATTTTATGATGAAACAGACATTTCGTAAACGAGGATCGGTTGCAGCAATAGCTGTTGTAGCCACCCTCTTTGTGGGACTGATGTGGCCATATGCTATTCAGCAGTCTAAGACACAGATTGCTGATTGGTTGGCAAATGTCCAATTGATGCTTGACACTTCGGTGGTGCTTACAGTGGAAGTTGCCTTACAGATGGCTTTTTGTATGTTGGCTGTTCATGTGCTTACTACAGGGCCTGTTAAGAAACGTACTCTTTTGGCTTACCGTGCTTTACGTTGGTTTCCGGGGATTTTGATATTTCCTGTCTTGTTTAGCGGATTAGTATATCTTATCTTCTCTTTTTCGGGTGTTTCCTTTTCTCTTGTCGCATGGAGTATGGCGGCAGGTGTATTGATATTGATTTCTGCAGGCACATTGTTTCTTCGTTATCTTTTGCCGGAAAAGGAATTACGGTTGGAGCTATTGTTCCTCACTAATGCATTGACCGCCATATTGGGAATTATTGCTACTGTAAATGGTCGTACCGCCGTAACAGGTGTAAGCGAGGTGGATTGGGGGGCATTGACCGGCTTGATAATTATGCTGGCAGGTGGAGGGCTCATTGGATTGGTTATATATAAATATAGACGAATAAAAACAAACATTTAAAACTTATTGACATTATGAATCTTATATCAGACATTCTGTTTTGGATTTCGAACGGACTTTTAGTCCCTGTTGTTGTATTGCTTATTATTCTTTTCATCCGTTCGCTATTATTGATAGGCAGTTTTTTCGGGCAGTATCTGGCTATTCGGCGTACGGATGCGTTGTTGCGTCAACAGCTTGATACACTGACTATAGATACTTTGCCCGAATTGGAAGGCAAACTTCCTGTGAAGTCGAACTCGTTGGTCATTGCGTATATCCGTCGGGTGTTGGAGACAAAAGACCGTCCGGCACATGTGCAGCGCCTGTTGGCTGATTTTGAAATTACTGCTGATAAGGATTTGGCTATTTCAAAAACATTGACCAAGATGGGACCGATGCTTGGATTGATGGGTACATTGATTCCAATGGGACCTGCTTTGGTGGGACTTTCTACTGGTGATATCGCTTCTATGGCGTATAATATGCAGGTCGCTTTTGCTACGACTGTAGTTGGTCTGTTTTCTAGTGCTATCGGTTTCATAACCCAGCAGGTGAAGCAACGCTGGTATTTACAGGATATGACTAATCTGGAATTCCTTTCTGAATTGCTCACTGAAAAACGTACAGCTTGAGATGAAACGTAATTTATTAAGAAAAGAGGAGGATAGTGACCCGATGAGCGTGGTCAGCAATCTGTTTGATGTGGCGATGGTGTTTGCTGTAGCGTTAATGGTGGCCTTGGTTACCCGTTATAATATGACTGAAATGTTTAGTCAGGAAGATTTTACGATGGTGAAGAATCCGGGTAAGGAAAACATGGAAATCATAACCAAGGAAGGGCAGAAGATTAACCGTTATACCCCTTCTGAGGATCAGGATGTCAAAAGCGGCAAGAAAGGAAAAAAGGTGGGTATTGCCTATGAATTGGATAATGGAGAAATCATTTATGTACCCGAAGAATAAACTTGTATAAAGGAAAGGGAGGATAAAGTTAAAACTAGAACTTGCCATTTTATATAGCCGAACAGAATTTATTTGAGAAATATAGGGCAAATAAAGTAACTTGACTTCGTGAGCCAAGTAAGTTAAGTGAAAGTGTCAAGTAAGTTAAGTTACTTGCCCAATGCACTTAAGTTACTTTTGAAGCTATCGGGGATTCATCCATCCTATTTCCCACAAGTTAATTCTGTTCGGCTTTTAGTTTGAAGTACCTTTATTACATACATATGTGTGGTCCGATATATATATGTATGTAATAAAGGTATTTTCCCTTTTTCTAGTATCGGTTGATAACTTTTTTTGCTTTGTTTACGGCAGTGGTAGGAGAAATCTTATCCATGCTTGATTCATCAAACATTTTCAAGGTTTTGTCTATATTCTTAATAGCTCCTTTATTGCCTTTTTCTTCAAATTCTTCTTTCAGAATGCGTACTTTCTCAAAAAATTGTATTCCTTCTGTCAGGCGTTCCAACCGGATGGATGAACGGGCGCCCGGATAAATCATATACGTGTCTCCGGCAGCCCAAGCTGTGAAACGGCTGTCTTGTAGGGGATTTTTCACCCAGCTGTTTAAAGCCCAACGAAGATATCCGTCCAGATTTTCTTTCGCACTATGCCATGCCAGCCATTCAGCTTCGGCAGGTTCGCTGAAAGTGAAAGTGTTGGGGCGGGGCTCTGTGCAGCAGGTATAATAAGTAGTTACTTTGCCTGCCTTCCGGCGCGCTTCAATCTCTTCGGGAGTAAATTTCTCGGCAATGGTGATACAATAATCATTCAGATCATCCAATAGTTCTTTGTGATAAGTTCCTGCCAAAGAAACTTTAAAGTCTTTATCAGCCTTACGGATCACTTTCAGTGTTTCCTGCATGTCCTTCATCGGGCGTTCGTCCATCGCAATGTGAGTGATATCAAACCAGCCTTTTGCTTTCAGATGCTTTGAGAAATCTTGCAGCATATTCATCCAAAATTCTTCATAAGCAACTTCACCCGGTTTGGCGTCCAGAAATTTAAAAGAGTTGCTGGCCTGATCAAAATATTGGAAAGAAAGGCGCCAGGGAACCATAGAATAGCAACTGATTTGTTTTTTGACACCAAGATCCATCATAAATTCCACCCACTTGTCGAATACGGTATAGTCAAAATACCAGGTTCCATCCGCTTTTTTCAACCAAGTGACCATGCTTTCAAAAGCGTCATAGGTCTGTCCGTTCCAAGGCTTGTGCATAATGGAGGCTGTGATTACCTTACCACCTGCATCGGCATACAGTTTCATCAATGGGCGCATCAAATCGAAATGTTTTTTGCTGAACGGTTCCACATTGTAGTAACGGGATACTGCATAAGGGTTCTGCCATAAATCCAGATGGAAAGCCCATTCGGAAGGAGGAGGCAGAGTACGGTTTTTCACTTGGAGGTTCAGTTTTAATTCAGACAAGGTGGTACCGTCGGCTTTCACTGTGACGGTTCCTGTGTATTTCCCGGCTTTAGTGCCCTGAGGGATGTTTACGCTGATCCATCCCCCTTGGGTGGAGTTGGCGGGAAGGGTTAGAGTAGGAGTGATATGGTCTATTACATCTGCTACTAAAGTTGAGTCAAAATCAGCACTGTTTCGATAGCCACATGCGCCCAAACCGTCTTTGTTCAGTTCATCGGTTATAACGTAACGGACAAAGCCTGTTCGGATATTCTCTTTACTGATGGTTGCACTGCCTGAGGTTAAATCGCTGACCATGAAAGTCAAGTCATTTAGCGCTTTGGGAGTCCATACTACCAGTTGGGCTGAAATTTTCTCACCTTTCCATGCAGTAAGATTCATACTTTTCTGCGCACTATGGATGGGAGCCGGTTCCTCTTTCTTATAGCGGATGTCTGTGCTTCCCCAGCTGATTTGTGGAGCTGTAACTTTCGCCCATAAAGCGGGGTTGGTGGCAATAGGATTGGCTGCTTCCTGATAATATTCGGAAGTTTGGGCGTTCATACATACTGTTGACAACAGGAGAGCGCCTAGAAATAGGAGTTTTTTCATAGGTTATATAATAGTTAGTTGAAGTTACAAAGGTAACTCAGGGAGAGTTAATTTCCAAATAGGAACGGTGGAGTTTGCATAATTGCATAGGAATATTTATTTTTGACGAGTTATAATAATAAGGAAGATAGAGATGAAAAGAATGGTAAATGTGCTTTTTGCTGGTGTACTGGCTATGACTGTACTGTCCTGTGGCGAAGAGAAAAAAGGATATACTCTGAATGGAGAAATATCGGATGTTAAAGATGGAATGGTGTATCTGAAAAAATATCAGGATAAATCGTTCATAGCTGTGGATTCGGCTGTGATTACTGACGGTACTTTCAAATTTGAAGGTGTTTGTACTGAGCCATTGGCTTATGGGCTGACTACGTTTAGGGATAGCAAACGTCCGTTGGTATTCTTTTTAGATAACGAAAAGATGCAGTTGAAGATGAATGAATCAGAAAAGATACTGACTGTGACAGGTTCTGCCATTAATGATCTGTATGCACAAAATGCTCCTTTGACTCGTCAGGATGGATATAGCATAGATAGTCTGGTTGCTGTTCACCCGGCATCTGCTGTTACCCCTTATTTCATAGTGAAGGATTTCGCTTATAAGTTGAATCTGGAAGAAATGAAGGCATTGCGTGCCAAACTGGATGCTTCATTGGATGAAACCATGTATGTCAGTCAAATAGATGGCTTTATCAAGCGGATGGAAGATATTCAGGTCGGTGCTGTGGCTCCGGATTTTACATTGCCCGATGTAGACGGTAATCCTGTCACATTATCCGGTTTGAGAGGAAAATATGTACTGATTGATTTTTGGGCTTCCTGGTGTCCTGATTGTCGCAAGGAAAATCCGAATATTGTTGCTGCCTGGAATAAATACAAGGATAAGAATTTTACTATTTTAGGAGTTTCTTTGGATCGTAAGAAAGAACCTTGGTTGGCCGCTATTGAGAAAGATCAATTGGCATGGACTCATGTTTCAGACTTGAAGGACTGGAAATCGGATGCAGCCGTGCAGTATGCTATTCGTTGGATTCCTATGAATTTCTTGTTGGACCCCAATGGGGTGATCTTGGCTGTAGGATTGGAAGGGGAGGCTTTGCAACAAAAGCTGGATGAGGTTTTGAAATAACAAGTTTGCTGTAAGATTATGAAAATAAATGTACCAAAAGCCAGGGGTTACTGTTGGTTCTCCATTGGCTTTTGATACATTTTGTTGTCTTTGTTCACATCATTGTTCTTTCTCTTTAGTCATTATCACGTCCGAAGGAACAGAAAATCCTATCAGTTCTGTATATTCATCCGGTTCTTCAAGGGCTAATCCTAATTTTTCATCCAGATGCCAACGAATTTTATCGGAAGAAAGCAGAAGTATTTTTCCGCCTAATATCCCTTTTCCGCCGAAGTGCTTCTTCCGTTGGTCGTAAAATAAAACTCCGACTCGATTAGGATCAATGTAGTCCAAACTGGTAGCATTGTTTGAAGCCCAGATAGAAAAATCTTGAGTTCCCTTTTTTTTGTCCAAGTGCCAAATAGTATCTCTGATACTAAAATAGTTTTCTACAATTATTCCCTTCACTGATAGAAAATATCCTCCCATAAGACCATTTATAATCATGTGTTGATCCTCTGCATATCCTTTTTTAAGAACTATTTTAAAAATCGTATCATTTGACTGATACATCCAAGTCCCGATATAAGCATCCAAGTTTTTTGTTGGAGCAATTTCCTTTTGGGCAAAACTAACTGTGCTGATAAAAAACAAACACAAAACAAATTCTATTCTTTTCATGACTTTTCTTTTTATTGGTTACATTCCATATTTACAGATTTCCCATTAGAAGCTAGTTCCTGAGCATTCCAAGTCGGATTGCTTTCATCAATATTCGAACTAAACATCACTGACAGACCGGAGTTATTGCGATCTAAAAATTTAAGCAACTGACCTATACATTCATCAACTCCCCCTCCGCTTGCACCAACTATATAAGCGTTCCAACTTTCGGAAAGTTCACCATTTCGAACTTTGGTAGCGAAAGTATTAAAATCTGTGGGAGAAGTTATCATAATACTCATACATCCGAACTCTGAAACTACTCCATAAGTAAAATTCTCTGATTTCACATATCCCTGTTGGTATCGTATAGCTAAAGCCTTTAAATCTGCCCATGAAGTAATCATAGAGCCTGTAGGGTGGGAATGGTACCATTCCATGATTTCTTTTCCTGCTATTTGATCATTTGTGAATTTGGCACTTCCTGATTCTTGTACGTTCGGGAAAATAGTTTGCCCGTCTGAAGTCTGTATAAAGCCTTGCTCCACAGTATTGCCTGCGGAAAATGTTTTTCTATACACATCTTTTATACGCGATTTAAATGCTGCGTCCTGCGACAATGTTTTAGCACGTTTACAAGGAGTAGGAGGTGTTTCAGGAGGATTTGAAGGAGGATTATATCCACCACCTCCGCCATCCATTTCGTCATCATCCAATGAAACGCAAACTTCATGATACTCAGGATGTAAATACTTGTCGCAAATTACATCGATGCCGGGCAGCCCCAGTTCATGATCCCAAACGATACCATTATGACAATTCCGCTTTTCCATCCAGTCTATTTCCGTATTACATACGGATTGTCCTCTTCCTCTTTGCAAACTCATACGGTATCCTTCCTCTGTTCCCGGAGAAATGGAGGCTGTTATTTTCCCTGATTCATATTTCCAACCATTTACCAATCCATAATTGAAATTGTAGAATAAAACTTTTCCATCAAAATCAGCTTCACGATGTAAATAAGAATTGTTTTCAAAAGAGGTGGTATGCATCAAATAATCATAAGTACCTATGAATACCATGATGAAGTTGTAAATCTCACCTGTTTCTAGATTCTTCAATATTACCATGCGTGCTACATTATATATTTTATCCAAATCATCTTGTAGTTCATATTTTTCTTTTGTCTCGTTATCCATAAAAAATGTACTACCGCTTGTCATTAGAGTTGTTTCGACTACCTCTAAATCTCCTTTTCTACTTTCTTTAGCCTTGTTCCAATTAGGCTTTGCTGGAATTCGCCCGTCAGCACTTAAGGATCTAACTGTAGTAGCTGAGGGATTGGTGGCATTATACCATTGTTCTGCTTTAGCAATGGTCAATTCTTTATTGCTGTCAAAAATAACTTCATCAGTTACATTGGAGGACCATTCATCTTGCCAACATGAATAAACTATCATACTGACAAAAACTAAAATGCCAACAATAGAAATTTTTCTTTTAAGTGTTTTTCGTTTCATAGTATCTATTTTTGATTTGTGGTTAGTATGGGTTGAGAATATTTGCAATAATATCAAAAAAAGTAACTTTACAAAACCCTTAAGTAAAAAGATAGTTATTAGAGAGCCTTTATTTAAAAGCCTTCGGCTTCGAAGCTATCTTTTTTTCGAAAGTATCTGTAATAAGCGTTAGTGCCCCATCTCCGGTAATATTACAAGCTGTTCCGAAACTGTCCTGTAATGCAAAAATCGTAAGTAGTAATGCCGTTCCGGCTTCATTAAAGTGAAGAACAGAGATGATTAGCCCTAAAGAGGCAAGTACTGTTCCCCCCGGTACTCCCGGTGCACCGATGGCGAATAATCCTAATAACAGGATAAATAAAGTAATTTGTAATATACTGGGCATACTTCCATAAAGCATTTGGGATACAGTGAGTACAAATACGGTTTCTGTCAGGATAGAGCCGCATAGGTGTATATTGGCGAATAAAGGTATCGTCACATCACTGATTTCTTTTCGAAGGATAGGGCTTTTGCGGGCACATTCCAACGCCACTCCCAGCGTAGCTGCTGAAGACATTGTACCTAATGCTGTGAGGTAAGCAGGACCATAGTATTTCAATACCTGCCAACTATTTTTTCTTGAGTAAACAGCTGCAATGAAATAAAGCAATGACAGCCAGATGAAATGACAAACAATAACAACTATCAATACGGAGAGGAATACCGGTAACTGCTTCGTAACAGCTCCCTGATAGCTAAGAATGCAGAAGTTAGCGGCAATAAATACGGGAAGTACGGGAAGCAGTACTCTTTTCACCAATTCAAGTACCATCTTTTGAAAAGTATCCAGTAGTTTTGATATTTCATCCGATTTAACCCAAGCAGTAGCAAGTCCTATCAAAGCTGCCAGTACAAGGGCCGTCATAACATTCATGACCGGTGGAATATCTATTTTTAGTAAATTTTCCGGCAATGCTTTCAGTGTATTGGCATCATCGGCTATATGCAGAAAAGGAATCACATTGTAACCTACGGCTGCTCCGAAAAAAGAGGCTCCGATAGATGATAGGTAGGCTATGCCGAAAGCGAATAAAAGCATCTTTGATGCATTGCTGCGCAAATGGGCAATAGAGGGGGCTATGAATCCCAGAATAATAAGGGGAACCAGGAAAAATATAATCTGTCCCGTGATGTGCTTTATACAGATAACGACTTCCAGCACTGCGTCATTAACAACAAAGCCTGCCAACAGTCCGATAATTACGGCAATAAGCAGTTGTACGATAGTATTACTTAGAAACTTTTTCATATATTTTTTTCAGTTAAACGATGAATATCCGGAAAAAGTTTGCTGTATAGGTATGTTATTTCATAGCTTGAACAAAGATAGAAAAATAAAATAGAATGCCGTATGAAAAACAGAAAAAGACGGGAAACATCACGCTCCCCGTCTTATGAAATCTTTTTGCCTTATGCTAATACCTTGATTAAGTGAAACATTTAAAAATCTCTCTTATAAATAATAGTTGTTACTGAAATATGAATTAAAAGTTGTTTTTACCTGTGTCCCACCATAGCCGTGTACCGCCATTGTCTGCACCACCAAGAGCCGTACACAGATTTTTATACTGCTCAGGATCTTTTTTGGCATCATCTTGTGAGAAGGGGAGGCGGCGAATCATGATGTCTGTATCAATTGTACCATTGCTGTTGTTGGTTTGTACTTTGAATAATTTCGGATATCCGGTACGGCGCTGTTCTGCCCATGCTTCCATGCCTTCTGGCCAGCAAGCAATCCATTTTTGAGTGATAATTTTTTCAAGTTGTTCTTCTTGATTAACTGCATCGTCAAAATTGGGAGTGGTGGTTATTAATGCTTTCATGTCTTTTCCGGGGCCTGCTGCATAATTAATGTAATCTGTCGGTTTACCTTTACTTGTCAGATATAGGCTTGCATCTCCGGCGCCCCATTGGTTGAATGAAGTTTGGACACCGGTTTCATAACATTGCTTTGCGCTTTCGTTTTTCGGATTGATACCTCGTAAAGATGCTTCAGCACGTAAGAACCAAGTTTCTGCTGCTGTCAGAAGAACGGCGGGTGTGGATGCTGTGATTGTTTGGGTGTTGATAAAGGAATAGCTTTGGTAATAATTGGGGTCACCGTCCTTGGCATATACTCCTTGAGGTACTCCTAGATATTCCTCTGTATGCTCTGCCAATGTCGCCGGATTATAATATATACTGATGCGTGGATCTTCATAACCGTTTAGGACAGAAGCTATTGTTGCTCCCATATAGGTTTCTCCCCAACCGGCAACACCTGCTAACGGGTTTTGATACCCCTTACCGGAGATTTGTATGTTTTCATCAGAAGATTCTATGACACCATAAGAGTTTTCTAATGCTTTTCGGGCTTCACTGGTAGCAAGTGTCTTATTTACATTAGATACGCGCATAGCTAGACGAAGACGTAATGAATTGGCAAATTTTATCCATCTGCTGGCTGTAGGACAATTGCACATATTAATGCTTTTCACGCCATCTTCTTTGCCGCCTTCTTTCAAATAAGTATCCAATGCGTCTACAGCTTTATCCAGATCATCAAAGAATGCTTTATAAGCTTCTTCCTGGGTATCAACAGAGTTTGTTTCGTTTTTTCCGAATTTAGAATAGACAATAGGGCCATAAGTATCAGTTATACGGTGCATGGCTTCTACTTTTAAAACAAGGGTTGCACCATAAAAATGTTTGTATTTGGCTTCATCTTGTGTAATTAATGTTGATTTATGGGCTACTGGAAATATATAATTATAAGTATAATTCCACGCACTGGCTGTCCATCCGGCCTCTAATGCATATACTGTATTTTTATCGCTGAATTTGGAGGCAAAATCATGAAAATATCCTGAGAACATATCATGATTCAAGTTTTGGAATGTCTGCCAAGGCCAAGTGGTGCCTTCTCCCCAGTCGTAGTTAAAATAAATACCTTTTTGAATTGTCTCAAAGTTAGTAGTGTATTTTTGGAAATCATATTCTTTTACAGTATCATCAAAACTACCGTTGATTTTATTGTCAGATTCGAATCCGTCTGTGCATGAGGCTAAACTCAGAAGGCTTCCCACGCATAAAATTGAAATATATTTTGAACTTTTCATAATGTCTTTGTTTTAAAATTAGAATGTAAATTTAACGTTGAAACCAATATTACGTGTAGTCGGCATGCCGAAAACATCAACGCCCTGCAGAGTATTACCTACTGATAAAGTTGCATCCGGGTCAAATGGAGCATCTTTGTACAAAAAGAATAAGTTACGTGCAACCAATGTGAGATCTAATCCTTTGATGAATTTGGTTTTGGCAAGGAGGGTTTCCGGGAATGAATAGCCTAGTGTCAATTCTCGTAAGCGTACATTCGTTGCATCATACATATAGTATTCTGAGATGCCGTTACGTCCTCCGACTGTACCATAGAAGTTAGGAACATCTTTGAATTGGATGCCTTCATATTCCACATAACCGCGATCACGGGATTCTCCGGATTCTTTGCTGACTCCCATTGCGTCAAGATGTGCTTGTGTCAATGACATGACATCTCCTCCGATACGTGCATCAATCAAGAAATACAAAGTAAATCCTTTGTAAGTAAAGGTATTGCTCCATCCTAATAAAGCATCAGGATTAGCATTGCCTAGTAAAGTATTGTTACCTGTTACTTTGATTGGATTTCCTGTCTCGTTTAATTTAATCTTACCATTTTCATCTCTTTCGAATCCGTTTCCATAAATATCTCCCAGTTTTCCACCTTCTTTTACCCACATGTCATAAGCCATGGAGAATCCTTCAGAACCGTAGCGGAATGATTTATAATCCTTGTGTAAGGAAACAACTTTGTTTCTGTTCATGGACATGTTTACAGCGGTTTTCCAACGGAAATTTTCATTCATCAAAGGAGTACCCTCTAGTGTCAATTCGATACCAGTGTTACGAATTTTACCTGCATTGATATAACGGAACGCATAAAGTGAACCAGCCGGATTGGCTACTCTTAACAGTTGGTTTTTTGTATCTGTACGATACCATGTAAAGTCAATTCCGAAGCGATTATTGAAAAACTTCCATTCTGTACCGAATTCAATGGAAGTACTGATTTCCGGTTTCAAATCACCACGTTGTTCTATATCGTTTGTTTGGATACTTCCACCACATTGAATGATGTCAGCTAAATTGGTGATGCCGATGGGAAGGTCATTGCCGACCTGTGCAAATGAACCACGGAATTTTGAAAAATTGATCCATTCCGGTAGTTTGATGCTGTTGCTCATAATCCAAGTCAAACCTACTGACGGATAGAAAAATCCATTTTTCATACTTTCTGTGTTTGCCAGGGTGGAAGACCAGTCATTACGTGCTGTAATATCTAAATAAATAGCATCTTTCCAACCCACTTGTGCTGTACCAAATAAAGATTGTATAGTACGTTTCGCATCAATTGTTTGGTTGATATATCCCTTTGAAGAGAATATGATATTGGAAACGGTAAATACATTAGGACGATATAAAGATGCTGTTTTGGAGTCGATCATTAAAGAATTGGCTTTGCTGACGTTAATGCTGGTTCCTAATGCGGCATTGATGGAAAAATCACCAAAGGTTTTGTTGAACATGGCCATGAAATCACCATATACTTGGAAGTTTTGTTCATCCGACCATACATAGCGTCCGTTAGGTAACCCTGTTTCATCATTTTTTCCGGCAATGTTTGCTGCTGTTGATGCATACATCTTGTTGTCAAACTTATCACTTACATAGTCTACATTCCCGCGTGCCTGGATACTTAACCAGTCAGTTGCTTTTATATTTGCACTGATAGAAGCTAATGCACGGTAACGTTTACTCTTGTTGGTCACACGATTTTTTATCCAGTACGGATTCTGATCCCATTCGCTGAATGAGCCGTCTTCATTTTTTGTATACCAATTCTGTAAGTTCATATTGCGGTCAGTATCGAAAACTTCAAAGTTTTCAGCGTAGGGAGCCAGATCGGCACCACGGGGAAAAGAATACAAGCCAACCAGCGGATTCAGATAATAACCACCTCCGGCAGGAGTATTACGGATAGTTTGTGTCATCAAACTGGCATTTCCGTCCAATTTTAAACGATCATTAAAGAAACTGGCTGTTTCACGGAAAGTAATATTGTGCTTTTGAAGCTTATTTGAGTCCACGATACCTGTCCCCCGGGTATTGGCATAAGAAAAGTAAGTTTGCATTTTGTCATTACCTGTTTGGAAGGTTAAAGAGTTGATGGCTGTAATACCATTGCCAAACCAATTACCTACGTTATCATAGTCTGTCAGATTTCCTTTGTCGCCCCAACTGCTGGTACCATCGGCAGTTTGTCCATAATTGTTTTGAAATTCCGGCAGGCTGACAGCATGGTCTACTGTCAGGTTAGAGGAGAATGTAACTCTTGACATACCGGCTTTCCCTGATTTTGTAGTAATTAAAATAACACCGTTGGCAGCTTGGGAGCCATAGAGAGCAGCGGCAGACGCACCTTTTAATATACTCATACTTTCAATATCATCAGGGTTCAAGTTGGAAACACCGTCACCAGAGTCATGGTTGACCCCGTCATTTTCACCTCCCATAACGGTGGCTGTTGATTCTGTTGTGATATTCAGCATAGGAACGCCATCTATGACATATAACGGTTGGTTGTTACCACTGGCGAATGCTGAACGTGCACCACGGATAGATACTTTTGCCGAACCTCCCAGACCGGATGAACTCTTTGTTATTTGCACACCGGCAGATTTACCGGCTAATGAATTGATCATATTAGCGTCCTTTACTTTATTCAGTTCGTCACCATTCAGTTGCTGAGTGGAATAAGTTAAAGAGGCTTCTTTCTTTTTAATACCCATAGCGGTTACTACAACAGTTTCCAGTTTCAATGCATCATCTTCCATTTTAATGGTAAAATTAGTCTTTCCGTTTACTGGAATTATGACTTTTTTATAACCGATATAAGATATAACCAGTTGTGCATCAGCCGGAACTTCTAACGTAAAGTTACCGTCAATATCGGTAATTGTACCGTTAGTAGTACCTTGTTGAATAATGTTTGCACCGATAATTGCTTCACCTTGCATATCAGTTATAGCACCTTTAACAGTAATTGTATTTTGCTGTTTTACTTCCTCACGGGCTATATTGCTTTCTTTTGTCAAAACAATGTTTTTACCTTCCATAACATAAGTGATACCAGTTCCGGAAAAAACTTCATCTAGAATTTCGGATACGGCTTTATTTTTTGCGTTGATTTTTACCTTGCGGCTTAGATCTACATTTTTCTTACTATAGACAAACAGGTAATTAGTTTGTGATTCGATGGCAGAAATCAATTGGGCTACCTTCATGATGTTGGTATCCAGACTGACTTTGGCGTTCTGAGAGTGTACATCCATACTGAATGCGCTGAATGCTGTGGTTAACAGAAGAATTAAGGTGATCTTCATAGTTCGTAATATTTGTTTAAAAGCTAAACTTTTTGGGCATAAGTACCCTTCCAAAGAAATTTTTCTCATATCTTTGTAATGTGTTAAGTTAATAAATTTGATTAAGGTCAATTGTTAGCTGTCGAATCGGGGAGTATGGGGGTACTTTCCGATTCTTTTTTCAAAGGTTTTTATGTAATCATAACAGTTCATTTTTTAAGGTTAAACTTCTATTGTGATTTTATTCTATGGTTATCTTGTTATGTTCGTTATCAATATTGTATTTAAACGGATGGTCTTTTTGTATAACTTTTAGTATATGCTCTATGCCGTCCAAATCTTTGAATTTACCAGTGCAGCGGTAGTTCTCTAAGATTTTAGGATTCTTCACTGTTATCTTATAATTATAATATAGAGCAATCTTGTCCAGTAACTCTTTAAACGGAACATCATCGAAATAATAAATGCCTTGCATCCATGCCAAAGCATTGTTACTGCTCATTTCGCCCGTTTTGTATTTGCCGTTTTCCATTGAGAAATACTTTCCTTTTGTCAGGCTGGTAATTGGCTTTTCTTCTTTTGCATTGTTGGTAAGCAAGTTGATGGAACCTTCTATCAGTCTGGCTATAAAGCTGTTTGAACCTTTATAGGAGCATACATCGAATTTTGTTCCGGTGACTTGCACCTTTATGTTTTCTGTCTGCACATAAAAAGGAATCTCCTTATTGTGTGCCACCTCGAAATAGGCTTCTCCGTCTAACGTGACTTTACGGTCTTTTTTACCGAAGTTTTCATCATAAGTTAGTGTGGTTTGGGAATTCAACCATACTATAGAACCGTCAGGAAGATCCATCTGTGCACGTTGACCTGCTGGAATACGGATGGTTTGTGACAATTGTTGTTTAGGTTTATGCATATGTGGCAAATCCATTACAAAAACAATAGCCAGCATGGCGGCAATGGCAATCAGTGGGTACAGGTACAGATGCCCTTTCGGTTTCCGTTGTATGTTCGAACCGTCAGAAAAAAGGGTTACATCAAACAGCATTCGCTCTTTTAGAAAGTGTTCCTTGTTTTCTACACTGCTTTCTACCCATTCCACAATCTGGTTTTCCTCTTTTTCGGTGGTTTCTCCTCTGAAATATTTATGTAGCAATTCGGTTTTCATTCTTTCTGCATTTTGTATATAGAACAGGATAGCTGGAAACAACCCTAGTGGAAAAATGATTTTTTTTTCGATTTTCTCAAAAAAAGTGCTTTTTATCCTCTTTTTTCATTTCAAGTAAAATTATTACCCCCCTGACACACTGCTAATAAAAAATATTAGTAACTTTGCAACACCCAAAATAAGCGAGATTGTATTTATACACTATAAACAAAAATAAGAGATTATGATGACAATTGACAAATTCAACTTTGCCGGTAAAAAGGCAATTGTCCGTGTGGACTTCAATGTACCTTTGGACGAAAATGGTAAAATTACTGATGATACTCGTATCCGTGGTGCTCTTCCTACACTGAAAAAAGTGTTGGCTGATGGTGGCAGCTTGATTATCATGTCACACATGGGTAAACCCAAAGGTAAGGTAAATGCTAAATATTCATTGAGCCAGATTGTCGATGCTGTTTCTGAAAAATTAGGTGTACCTGTTCAATTTGCTCCTGATTGTGCGAAAGCCGGTGATGCTGCAGCTGCTTTGAAACCGGGTGAAGTCCTGTTGTTGGAAAATTTGCGTTTCTATCCTGAAGAAGAAGGAAAGCCTGTTGGCATTGACAAAGAAGATCCTGCATACGAAGATGCCAAGAAAGCGATGAAGGCTTCTCAGAAAGAATTTGCCAAGACTTTGGCTTCTTATGCTGATTGCTATATCAATGACGCATTCGGCACTGCTCACCGTAAACATGCTTCTACAGCCGTTATCGCTGACTATTTCGATGCGGACAACAAGATGTTGGGGTATTTGATGGAAAAAGAAGTTCAAGCTGTTGATAATATCCTGAAAGATATCAAGCGCCCGTTCACTGCTATTATGGGTGGTTCCAAGGTGTCTACTAAGATTGGTATCATTGAAAACCTGATGGATAAAGTGGATAACTTGATTCTTTGCGGTGGTATGACTTATACTTTTGCAAAAGCTCAAGGTGGAAAAATTGGTAATTCTATCGTAGAAGATGACAAATTGGATTTGGCTCTTGATATCATTGCTAAGGCTAAAGCTAAAGGTGTGAATTTGGTATTGGGCTCTGATTGTGTGGCTGCTGATGCATTCTCTAACGATGCTCATACTCAGGTTGTTCCTGCAAATAATATTCCTGACGGATGGGAAGGTTTGGATGCAGGTCCTGAAACTCAGAAAGCATTTGCTGCTGCTATTGAAGATGCCAAGACTATTCTGTGGAACGGTCCTGCCGGTGTTTTTGAATTCGATAACTTTACTGCCGGTTCACGTGCTATCGCTGAAGCTATCGCAAAAGCAACTAAGAACGGTGCATTCTCATTGATCGGTGGTGGTGACTCTGTAGCTTGTATCAACAAGTTCGGCATGGCTGACCAGGTTTCTTATATCTCTACCGGTGGCGGTGCTTTGTTGGAAGCAATTGAAGGAAAAATTCTTCCGGGTGTTGCAGCTATCAAAGGTGAATAATTAATTTTCTGCTATATATAAAAAAGGCAGCCTTTTCGAAAGCTGCCTTTTTTATATTCTTTATTTTGTACTTTTCAGAACATGAACAAAACTGTTGCTACCAGTCTGTTGTTTGAAACAGAATGAGTATCAATAATTTTTCCGTTAGAACTTTTCATGGAACCATACCATGCGGAAGTAAGATTGTATTCAACTCCCAATTTCCAGTGAGGCACATTATAGGTTAGTTCTGCGCTGGTGCTTACCAATTGGTCTACATTGGTTCCTGTACCATACATTTTACTTATTTCGTCACTCGTTCCTAAATTTTTCATATAACCTAAAAAAACAGCCGGTTTCCATTTCTTACCGTATGCAATGTTCAGCCATGAACTAGAATTCCGGTTGGGGGAATACTCTTGTTCTCCCGTACGGGCATCAGTGGATTTTACACCGTATCCGCCCAGCATGGATACTTGTGTAAGATTGGAACCCAAAATACTTTTTGCTGCCACATACCATAGGGGAGAAGTATATTTCATGTGAACTTCGTAAGACAGGGCAGTGACACGTTCATCCACTTTGTAAACTTCATCTTCTACTACCGATTGAGTACGAGGTTTTAATGAAATCATTTCAATGCCTGCTCCCACTAGCCAGTTGCTTCTTTTGTAATCTGCACCAATATAGATTTCGGGTATACAACTTTCTTTTATGTATTTCTGGCTTTTCCCATCAGGACCTTGAGACAGGTATTGGGATTGCCAAATAGCTGCGCCTGTCAGTTGTATATCACCAGCTTTGTAGCGGAATCGTATTTGTGGGGCACGGCTGAACGGTTGGAAAGGAGCTCCCATATTCAGATTCAGAATTTGTGGAGCAACGTCACCATATAACGGATGCCAGGTTTGTCCCAACAGTAAAGACGGTTTTCCCCAATCAAGGTTTAAATAGGCATGGCGCAGACGTATAGTGGAGAAGGTTGTTCCTGATCCGCGGAAGTCCATTTCTACTTTTGCGGAGGTTTTTGCTCTTCCCAACTTGGGACCTTGCACATCTATTCCCAAACGGGTATATAAAGTATAAAAGCTTCCATTAGCTGTCGCATTCAGGTCTTTACCTGTTGCATCGTACACTTTATCTTTAGGATACATATAGAAGAGCCCGTCAACAGTTTCTTCATTGGCACGACTATTGTAATAGAAGTCGGTGCGGATTTGTCCGTAGAACTTGTAATTGAAATCTTTGTCTTGAGCAAAACTTTTTGCCGATAGCAGTAAAAATGTGAATAAAAATAAATATTTTCTCATATTTTAAAGGGTTATTATAAACAGTCGGCAAAATTACATAATTTATTTGAAAATCGCACGTGTGTCTTGGTAAAAGAATTGTGCGCCTCTACATATAAAGTCTGCACCGATACAAATTATTTTTGTTGCCTCATTCAAGGCAACATTTGAATCTTGTCGTATTCTTCATCAGTTACGGGTTCTAACCATTCATTGGATGTGTTTTCTCCGGAAAGTTCGAATGCAAGGTGGGCGAACCAACTGTTGGCGGCTGCACCGTGCCAATGTTTTACGTTGGCAGGGATATGGATCACTGTGCCGGGAAGAATCTCAACAGCTGCTTTACCTTCCTCTTGATACCAGCCACGACCGGCTATGCCGATAAGCATTTGTCCGCCACCTTGAGTTGCATGGTGGATGTGCCAGTTGTTACGGCAGCGTGGTTCAAAGGTGACATTGGAAATGCTTACCTGTTCACGAGAGATAGGGGCGAGGTAACTGTTACCAGTGAAATATTGTGCATAAGCGGTGTTTGGTTCTCCGATAGGAAAAATCATTTCGCGTTGGAACGTTGTTTTTTCATCTTTATCTTTAGAGATATCTTCATTCCATACTTCTTTGGCAAGACGGAATGCCGCCCATGCTTTCGGCCATCCTGCATAGAAGCCGATATGAGTGATGATCTCTGCAATTTCCGTACGCGTAATACCGTTGTTTTTGGCTGATTGGAGATGGAATGTAAGCGAACTGTCCGTTATTCCTTGACTGATGAGTGAGGTGATTGTGACTAAACTGCGGTCACGAAGACTGAGTTGCTCGGTGCGGCTCCACACTTCTCCAAAAAGAATGTCGTCATTAAGTTCCGCGAATTTAGGAGCGAATGTTCCTAATTGGTCGCGTCCTGCTGTCTGTTTGATCTTTTTTTGTGCCATACTGGTTGTTGTTAAAATACTGAATATTAAAAGTAAAATGACTTTGTTCATAGCGTTCATATTTTAAGTCTTTCAATATAAATTCTATGTACAAAAGTATGGAGTTGAAAAAAATAAGATTGTACCCAGATTACAGATTTTTATACCATTTTTCCTGTTTCGTTTGTTGTGCTTTTTAAAATGAAATTCCATTGTCATCCGGCTAAGTTTTCAATCAGGAAATAGAAAACAAGGTTTTGAGCCGGATTACAATGGAATTTAATTCTCCTTATATAAATAGGTAATTAATAGATTTCTATTTCGTCCAAAGCTATTGTGCTGGGTACCTCGCTTTTATCATGCGGGCTATAGCAATCAATTCCATTGCGTATTTTACCTCCGCTTGTAAATTCTATTTTTACCTTCACCGCTTCTTGTGCCGGAAATTCTATTTCTTCATCGAAGCCTCTGAACGTATTTTCTTTGATATCGTAAGTGAATTCTTTTTCGGCTACTTTCTCGAATTTGTTGTCTAAAGAGGAAACATAGACTACAGCTTTGCTCACCGGCAATATTCCACCTGCTGCATTATACAATGTACCGAATCTGATTTTACGGATAGTGGCTTTCTCAAAGTCTACTATAAAAGTAACTTTGTCATTATTGTCTGGGCTGATACCTACCCACGGGGTGGAGGAGGCATTATTTCCACGTTTTCCATTGGTCAGTCCTAAAGTCACAGTGTCTGCGCCCAATATATCATTTTCTCCTAAAATATCACCTTTCATACCTTTGGGTTCGGGCATGATTTCATATTTTTTCCCACTGATTAAATTCTTGTAAAGCTGTTTATGAGTAACCTTACCGATTTGTTTGCCATTAACGAAAGCAGCGGCTTTCAAGTCGTATGTGCCGTCCAATGGGAATGGACGATTGTATAAGTTGGCATGTATGGATGGTTGCTCACCATGAGTCGTATAATAGATTTGTGCTCCCGGATAGAATGTTTCCAGCTCTACATTCAGTACACCTTCTTGGGTGGCACGGGTGTTGATATTTACATCAAAGAAGTTGAGGCAAGGTTTTACGCCCATTGCTTCCAGACGTTGGAAGTCTTCAACCATGCGGTTGCAGAATGAAGTAAAATTCTTTTTCTTCATCGGAGTCCAGCCGGTTTCGGATATAGCGATCAGGCGTGGGAAGATTTGATAATCACGGTTATCCTCAGTTGGCATATATTCTGCCCAGCAATTGGCCTGTACACCAATGATGTGCTGTTTTACCAAACTGTCTGCATCAGCCGGTACTGGATTATAGCTGTATGTCTTTTTCAGTGTGTTGTATCCACCGATAGTAACAGGGGCTATTTCCGGTTCTTCCTGGTAATGGTCAAGGTAAGCGTAAGGATTAGGAGTCATAATAGCATCATGTCCGGCTTTGGCTGCGGTCATTCCGCCTTCCACACCACGCCATGACATCACTGTGGCGTTGGGGGCAAGCCCTCCTTCCAGTATTTCATCCCAACCGATGATATTACGTCCTTTGCTGTTCAGGTATTTTTCCACACGGCTTACGATATAACTTTGTAATTTCTCTTCTTTCGTATGCTTTCTTCCGTCTACGGGATTGGGAGTGATGTCATTTTCCAATCCCAGTTCACGTATCAGTTTTTGACAATGTTCACATTGTTCCCAGGCTGTTTTAGGACATTCATCACCACCTATATGTATATAAGAGCTTGGGAATAATTCCACCACTTCGTCCATGACTCCTTCCATAAACTGGAAGAAGGTGTCGGTAGGGCAGAATACTTGGTCAAACACACCCCATAATTTGCAAACTTCGTAGGTGCTGTCCGGAGTGCAGGACAATTCAGGGTAGGAAGCGATAGCGGCCAAGGCATGTCCAGGTAACTCTATCTCCGGAATGACAGTGATATATTTGCTTTGAGCGTATGCAACGACTTCTTTTATTTCGTCTTGTGTGTAAAAACCTCCGTGGGGCTTGCCGTCATATTTGAATGGGTAATGGGTATAGAAATAATCCACCATGGTTTCTGAACGTTGAGAGCCGATCTCAGTCAGTTTGGGGTATTTTTTGATTTCAATTCTCCAGCCTTGGTCGTCTGTAAGGTGCCAGTGGAAGGTGTTCATTTTATGTGCAGCCAATACATCTATGAATTTTTTGATATAATCTATAGATGCGAAATGGCGGCATACATCCAGCATGGCTCCGCGATAGCGGAATGTTGGGGCGTCTTCTATTTCAACGCAAGGTACACTCCATTCGGCATTACGTGCTCTTTCTTTACAATAGACATCCACCGGCAACAGTTGATACAGGGTTTGTAATCCATAGTAAAAGCCGTTAGGCGCCGATGCGGTAATTTTTATCAGTTGAGGGGTGACCGATAACTTGTAGGCTTCTTTTTCCATCCCCGGAATGCTGTCAAAAACAATGGAGGGTACATTTTCATGTAACTCGTCAGTCGGTTTCAGCTTGAGACCGGCTATATCCAGGAGAGTGGTTGACAGGCCGGAAGCAATGTGTTTCACTTCTTGTGAGGCGTTAACGACGATAGGAACATCACTGTTCAGGTAAAAACGTCCCTGCTGCTCGCTCATGGTAACAGGCAATGGAACTACATTGTACTCATTGATTACTTCTTTCATTTGGCATCCACACATTAATAACCCAACGAAAAATACTGGCAGACTCTTTTTCTTCATAATAAATCTGTGTTAAGTTTTTAAATAAAGGGGGTATAGAAATTCTTTTTGGACAAAAATAGCAATAAAAACGGAATAAACATGTTTTTCAGAGAGATTAATATGTTTACAATATAAAAATATTTTTCACAGATTTGTTTCTTTATTGCTAATAGAATGCTATCTTTGTCCGAGTTAACCAATTTATTAATCTAACGCGCATGACAGCAAATACCCCCAAACGGTTGCTTGCTCTTGACATCTTGAGAGGCATCACTATTGCAGGCATGATTCTTGTAAATAACCCCGGTTCATGGGGGCATGTGTATACTCCGTTGGAGCATGCCGCCTTTAACGGGTTAACCCCTACCGATCTCGTTTTTCCTTTTTTTATGTTCATTATGGGAATATCCACTTATATTTCTTTGCGGAAATATAATTTTACTTATTCTCATGCTACATTACGGAAGATTGTGAAACGTACAGTCGTTATTTTTTGTATCGGTCTGTTTTTGAATCTTCTGGCCAAATCGGTTTTTACACATCATCTGAATTTTGAAGAGTTGCGTTATTTAGGAGTCATGCAACGGCTTGCTATAGGATACGGTGTGACTAGTCTGGTTGCTATAACGGTGAAGCATAAATATTTTCCCGCTATCATTTTGGTGACTTTGGCCGTCTATTTTCTTTTATTGGCTATGGGAGACGGCTTTAACTTGTCGGCCACTAATATAGTGGCCCGTTTTGATGTATGGGCATTGGGTACATCCCACATGTACCATGATGGTGGAATGGCGTTTGATCCGGAAGGACTATTGAGTACGCTTCCTGCGGTGTGCCATGTAATGGTAGGGTTTTATTGTGGAAAGTTATTGTTTTCTGCTAAAGATAATGACGAGAAGATACAACGATTGTTTTTGGTGGGTACTATTCTCACATTTGCCGGCTTTTTGTTAAGTTACGGCTGCCCTATCAATAAGAAAGTGTGGTCGCCTACTTTTGTCATTACAACCTGCGGATTGGCATCCAGCTTTTTGGCTCTGCTTATCTGGATCATTGATATAAAAGGCTATCAAGGTTGGTGCGTTTTTTTCCGGTCGTTCGGAGTGAACCCTTTGTTTATCTATGTGTTTGCGGAAATAATGGGGATTCTATTGGGTGCTACGGGGGCAAGTGTCTTTATTTATGAAAAGGTACTGGTTCCGGTGTTGGGAAATTATCCCGGTTCATTAGCCTATGCTTTGTTGTATGTATTATTTTGTTGGAGTATTGTTCATATTTTATACAAGAAAGGTATTTATGTCAAGATCTAAAAACGGAAACAGAAAATTAGTTAAATGAAAGAGACGAAGAATGTTTTTATGTCAGAACTGACGGAGGTGTTTAGCAAACGTCAGCAACAGTTTGTTCAGTTTGCTTACTCGTATGTCAGGAACAGGGAAGAGGCTGAGGATATTGTAATGGGGGCTTTTACTAATGTATGGGAGCACCGGAATGAGTTACAGGAGGATACCAATATTTCTGCGTTGCTGTTGACTGCCATAAAAAATCGTTCATTGAATCATTTGCAACACTTGGAGGTACGTATGCGTGCCGAGCAGCATATAGGAGATATGCGGCAGAAAGAACTGGCTTTGCGTATCTCGACTTTGGAGGCTTGTGATCCCGATAAATTGTTTTGTGATGAGATTCAAGCTTTGGTGCAGGAAGCCATTAGTGAATTGCCTCCTACAAGCAGGGAGGTGTTTATTTTGAGCCGGATGAAAAATTTACCGAACAAGGAAATTGCTTTGCGGCTGGATATTTCTGTAAAGACTGTAGAATTTCATATCACCCGGTCGCTGAAACAGTTACGGGTGCAGCTGAAGGATTATCAGTTTCTTTGGAGTTTTTTATAAAACAAGACCATGCCTCAGTTATTTGGACATGGTCTTGTTCTTATTTCATATACAGGAATCAGAAACTATAATCTGCACTTAAACCGAACACTTTGTTGGTACGGCTATATACATTTGTTCCGGGTAGTCCGGTTCCGTTATAGTTGGTTGATTTTTTTGTATAATCCTCATAATTAGTCCACATATAACCAATATTTAAATTGAGGTGTTTGTTCATCTTTATTTTGGCTCCGACTCCCAAAGAGTAAGAATCACAAGAAAAACTGGTATCTGATTGATAGTTATCTGATAGTCCGTAGTCAGTGATTTGTCCACCACAGCTGAGGGTTAGTTGCTTGGTTACATCAAACTCAATACCTGCCAAGTATTCATTGGTTCCTTTAGTCAGATATTTTTGTTTGCCGTTTGCCATACCTGCATTTTTGTCATCATAAAAATGATATTCTACAGAAGCGCGAAGTACCGGAAGGAATTCGTAGGCGGCTGCGATAGAGAGCATGGCTGGGATGTCATTGGGAGTATTCACACCGTGTTCGTAGGGGGCTACCATATCTTTGGCACTGGGTGGATACTGTAAGTTCTTTGTATTGTTTTCGATATTCAAGTTGGTCTTGAATTCATATTTGGCACCGATGTTCAGTTTACCCAGTTTAGCATCTACACCGATAACAGGAGTAAGTCCCCAGCCGGTTTGGTCACAGTCTAGAGCAAGAGGCAACAGGTTTGTGTCTGTTCCTTTTACAATAGCGTTCAGAAAGCCTTTGTAGCCACCGGTAAAGTAGTTCATTCTACCTCCACCGAATACGGAAAGCCATTCGGTAGCTTTATAGGATAATCCCAGCTGCAAAGAATAAATATATTGTTTACCGTCCATGGCACTTGTTA
Source organism: Phocaeicola sp. GP0067 (assembly GCF_031119655.1). Lineage (NCBI taxonomy): Bacteria > Pseudomonadati > Bacteroidota > Bacteroidia > Bacteroidales > Bacteroidaceae > Phocaeicola > Phocaeicola sp. GP0067. The sequence goes on along the minus strand of NZ_JAVHZY010000014.1, from coordinate 74,129 downwards.
TATCATACATATCAGGAGTTATAACCGTAGGTTTTTCTGCTTTTAAACCTTCTTGAAAAATACCTGCCATAGCTGAGGCGTCGAACATAGGCAGTCCGTCATCAAAAGACGCCTTTCCACCTCCGGCAGTGATGGCGAAGAATCCTGAAATTGTCCACTCACCTTTTTTATATGCGGCGAAGAGGCTGGGGATAACCGGTGCGGCGGCTGTTCCTTCGTAATATTTTTCAAAAGGCTTGTCTGCAACAGTAGGACCTGTGGCGCTAACGCCATTGTATGTCATAAAACTGGCATCAATATTTCTAGTCTGATAAGCGCTCTGAATGCTCAATCCTACATGGAATCCGTCTTTGGGCAAGAAAGCCAGGCCGGCAGGATTAGATAAAGCACCGTCTATTTCTGTTGTAGCACCACGGGATAGCATACGGAGAAAAGCTGCATGTTGATTTGTATTGGTTAAAATACCTCCTGCGAAAGTTGAATTTGAAACGATTAGTGTCGCTGCACTAATTAATAATAGTTTCTTCATTTATTACTTGATTTTTTGTTTGCGGGCGCAAAGGTAGGATAAAATAACACACGGGCAAACCTTTTGTGCAATTATTTGTGTCGTCTATTGAAAAAATCAACTGTTTCAATAGAAACTATTTACTTGGATGATGAATATCCTTTTTTTTATTTGTGTGATTGATTGGTAGGAACTGTGGAATGAGGGAGCGTGCTGATACTTTTGTGATATATTTGTTCCGGCACGCCTGTCCGCTAAGTAAATTCCTGGTCTGTTTACGGTTTCTTCACTCCATTCAGAACACCGGATTGAAAAGAATGTAGTATCTTTGCAACTCTTTTACTCAATGCAAAAAAAATATATGTATACCAACAAAGAAATATGGAACGTAAGTTATCCGATTTTTCTCGGATTATTGGCGCAAAACATTATCAATGTGACAGATACTGCTTTCCTGGGCAGGGTAGGAGAAGTCGAGTTGGGAGCTTCCGCCATGGGTGGATTGTTTTATATCTGTGTCTTCACTATTGCTTTCGGTTTTAGTGTCGGTTCACAAATCTTGATTGCTCGTCGTAATGGAGAAGGACGTTACAAAGATGTGGGTCCCGTAATGATACAGGGAGGGACATTCTTGCTGGGATTGGCGGTGCTCATGTTTGGGCTGACACATCTTTTGGCCCCATCCATTGTCCGCTTGCTCATTTCATCTGATTCCATTTTTGATGCTACCATGGAATTTCTCAACTGGCGTATTTGGGGCTTTTTCTTCGCCTTTGTCAACGTGATGTTCCGTGCGCTGTATATTGGCATTACACGTACTAAGGTGCTGACAATGAATGCTGTGGTCATGGCATTGGTGAATGTGCTGTTGGACTATATTTTGATTTTCGGTAAGTTTGGAATGCCGGAGATGGGGATTAAAGGAGCAGCTGTCGCTTCGGTGATGGCTGAAGCCGCTTCATTGGCTTTTTTCTTGATTTATACCTACGCAAAGGTGGATTTTAAGAAATTCGGCTTGAATCACTGGCAGAAGATTGACTTTTCTTTATTGGGAAAAATTCTGAGTATTTCGTGTTTTACCATGATACAATATTTTTTGGCCATGGCTACTTGGTTTGTCTTTTTCATCGCGATAGAACGGTTGGGTCAACGCGAGCTGGCGATTGCCAATATCGTGCGTAGTATCTATATTGTGATGCTCATTCCGGTTCAGGCATTGTCTACTACTACCAATTCATTGGTCAGCAATCTGATTGGTGCGGGGGGGATAACCCATGTCATGCGTTTGATTTGGCGTATAGCCCGGATGTCGTTTCTCATTATGGTGGTCTGTGTGGCGGTGGTGGTGCTTTTTCCTCATGCCATGCTTTCGGTTTACACCAACGAACCGGCGTTGCTGGTAGAGTCTGTGCCTTCGTTGTATGTCATTGCCGGAGCGATGATTATCGCATCAGTGGCGAATATCTATTTCAATGCCATTTCGGGAACTGGAAATACGCAGGCTGCTCTGATACTTGAAATGGGGACTTTGGTATTCTACGCCCTTTACATTCTATGGATAGGCATAGTGGTGAAAGCACCGGTTTCTGTTTGTTTTTCTATAGAGGTGGTGTACTATAGTTTGTTACTGCTTAGCAGCATTATTTATTTGAAAAAAGCAAAATGGCAGAATAAAAAGATATAAGGTTCATAAGTTTTTTGTATTTTTGCACCCTGTTGTTATTCTGAAGGTTAGTAAAGAAGGACAGGCAATCATAATTCGTAATTTATAATTAAAGATATATGTTCGATAATTTAAGTGAGAGACTGGAACGGTCTTTTAAGATTCTGAAAGGTGAGGGAAAAATCACCGAGATTAATGTAGCGGAAACATTGAAGGATGTGCGTAAAGCTTTGTTGGATGCTGACGTGAACTATAAGGTCGCCAAAGGCTTTACTGATACTGTAAAAGAAAAAGCCTTGGGGCAGAATGTGCTTACGGCTGTGAAGCCCAGCCAGTTGATGGTAAAGATTGTACATGATGAACTGACTGCATTGATGGGCGGTGAGACTGCCGAATTGGTGTTGGAAGGTCGTCCGGCGGTTATCCTGATGTCAGGTCTGCAAGGTTCCGGTAAGACTACTTTCTCCGGTAAACTGGCCCGTATGCTGAAAACCAAGAAGAACCGTAAGCCGCTGTTGGTGGCTTGTGACGTTTATCGTCCCGCTGCTATCGAACAGTTAAGAGTATTGGGAGAACAAATCGAGGTTCCTGTATATAGTGAATTGGACAGCAAGAATCCGGTGCAGATTGCATTGAACGCTATTCATGAAGCAAAAGCGAAAGGTTATGATTTGGTTATTGTCGATACAGCCGGTCGTCTGGCTATCGACGAACAGATGATGAATGAGATTGAGGCGATTAAGAAAGCGGTCAATCCGGATGAAACATTGTTCGTTGTCGATTCAATGACCGGTCAGGATGCGGTGAACACAGCCCGTGAATTTAATGAACGTTTGGACTTTAACGGTGTTGTGCTGACCAAGTTGGATGGTGATACCCGTGGCGGTGCCGCTCTTTCTATTCGTACCGTTGTGAATAAGCCTATCAAGTTTGTGGGTACCGGCGAAAAGTTGGATGCTATCGATCAGTTCCATCCTGCACGTATGGCAGACCGTATTCTCGGCATGGGTGATATCGTGTCTTTGGTAGAACGTGCGCAGGAGCAATATGACGAGGAAGAGGCAAAGCGCCTTCAGAAAAAGATTGCCAAAAACCAGTTCGACTTCAATGACTTTTTGAGCCAGATTCATCAGATAAAGAAGATGGGTAACCTGAAAGAGTTGGCTTCCATGATTCCGGGTGTGGGTAAAGCGATTAAAGACATTGATATCGATGATAATGCATTCAAGAGCATTGAGGCGATTATTTATTCCATGACTCCGCAGGAACGTACAAATCCCGAAATCCTGAACGGAACACGTCGTACGCGTATAGCCAAAGGCAGTGGAACCAGCATTCAGGAGGTAAACCGTTTGCTGAAGCAGTTTGACCAGACCCGCAAGATGATGAAGATGGTGACCGGTAGCAAGATGGGTAAGATGATGCCGAAACTTAAAAAGTAAGGTTTAAATAAACAGGTAGGGAGAAAGTGCGGAACTTTCTCCTTTTTTTATTATGCAACGTGGCTGATTTATGCTACATTTGTTGCTCAATGGATTATTTATAAATAAATAGTATGCAACTAATTGATGGAAAAGCTATTTCGGAACTGGTGAAGCAGGAGATTGCTGCGGAAGTTGCCGGAATCGTGGCTAAAGGTGGCAAGCGTCCCCATTTAGCTGCAATCCTCGTTGGACACGACGGGGGAAGTGAGACATACGTGGCGGCTAAAGTAAAGGCCTGTGAAGTATGTGGTTTCAAATCCAGTCTGATCCGTTATGAAGCAGATGTGACGGAAGAAGAATTACTGGCAAAGGTCAGAGAACTGAATGAGGATGCTGACGTGGATGGTTTTATCGTACAACTTCCCTTACCGAAGCATATTTCCGAGCAGAAAGTGATTGAAACCATTGACTATCGTAAAGATGTGGATGGTTTCCATCCTATCAATGTAGGACGTATGTCCATTGGCCTTCCTTGCTATGTATCCGCTACGCCTAATGGTATTCTGGAATTGCTGAAACGTTACCATATTGAAACACAGGGAAAGAAGTGTGTAGTATTGGGCCGTAGCAATATTGTGGGTAAGCCTATGGCGAGCCTGATGATGCAGAAAGCTTATCCGGGTGATGCCACTGTAACTGTTTGTCACAGCCGCAGCAAGGATTTGGTAAAAGAATGTCAGGAAGCTGACATTATCATTGCTGCACTGGGTCAGCCGAATTTTGTGAAGGCTGAGATGGTGAAAGAAGGTGCGGTGGTTATTGACGTGGGTACTACCCGTGTGCCGGATGCCACAAAGAAATCCGGATTCAAACTGACCGGAGATGTGAAATTTGATGAAGTGGCTCCCAAATGTTCTTATATCACTCCCGTTCCGGGTGGTGTGGGACCTATGACTATTGTATCTTTAATGAAGAATACGTTGCTGGCTGGAAAAAAGGCCATTTACAAATAAGTGCCACATGCTTTGCGAAGCTTGATGGATAAAAAAGAATGTGTCAAAAGTTTGGTAATGCTTACAGGATAAGCTGACCTGCTTTTGACACACTTGTTTTCATGAACAAAAGTTAGATAGTGTAAAATAAACTGTGTCACGCATTATTTCCTATTAGAAAACTTATCGGTCGGGGAACGGCCAGCGCCAAGGGGCGGGACCACCCGTCCCGACGAGTGTAAAATTACAATAATTTAAATTGTTCTCCAAACTTTATGGCCAGTTGCAGTGAGATTGTAGCCCAATTGGCAAGTGGCATAGTCCACTTCTTCCGTATATTACGGTATGCAAGATAAACCAGTTTCTCAAGGGCTGTATCCGACGGGAACACGCCCTTGTTTTTTGTTACCTTACGAATCTGACGGTGATACCCTTCAACAGTATTTGTTGTATATATAAGCTTACGGATAGCCGGAGTGTACTGGAAATATTCGGACAGCTTATCCCAATTCTCCTGCCAGGACCTGATTACAACAGGATACTGTTCGCCCCATTTCTCTTCCAGCTTAAGAAGTTCATTTTCTGCCGATTCTTTATTTACAGCCTGATAAACGCATTTCAAATCCTTCAGGAATTCCTTTTGATTTTTGGAGCCTACATATTTGATGGAATTACGAATCTGATGTACAACACAAAGCTGTATGGCTGTATTGGGATAAACACTTTGGATTGCTTCAGGAAAACCTTTCAAGCCGTCTATACAGGCAATAAGAATATCTTCGACTCCACGGTTCTGGAGATCTGTCAGAACACTGAGCCAGAAGTTTGCTCCCTCATTTCTTGATATATACATTCCGAGTAGCTCCTTATGTCCTTCCCGGTCAATACCCAACACATTATAGATTGCACGTGTAACAGCACAACCACGTTCATCCGTTACCTTATAATGGATGGCATCCATCCAGACTATAGGATAGACAGAATCAAGCATACGTGATTTCCATGCCTTTATTTCCGGAAGTACACGATCTGTAATGGCGCTGATTGTATCTGCCGATATACGATTACCAAGGTTCTCTTCCATCCAATCACTAATCTCACGTGTGCTGTTACCAAGAGCATACAGGCCGATTATACGGTCAGCAACACCTTCTGCCAGAATGGTCTCACGCTTCTTAATAAATTGTGGATCAAAACTTGAATTACGGTCACGAGGAGTGGATACGGTTACCTCACCTAATGGTGTCTGGACCTGCTTTTGCATTTTCCCGTTACGGCGGTTACCCATTTGACGTTCTTCTTCTGTAAGATGTGCATCCATCTCACCCTCTAGAGCTGCATTCAGGATACTTTCCAATAAAGGGGCGAAAGCACCGTCTTTACCTAACAAGGGCTTACCTGCTCTTAGCTGCTCAATTGCCTTGTTCTTGATACTCTCAAAATCAAATTCTTCTTTCATACAAAAAAAACGTGTTAGCAAAGTTAATATTTTACTCTTTGCTGACACAGTTTTATTTACATCCTCTATAAGTTCAGCCGTTTTTTGACGCTCGCCTTCTGTCTGGCAATTCGCCAATATCTCATTACGCTTTTCGGTAGATATGATAAACGCATCGTTATACCCAGTAAGGACTCCACGATAAATGTTTATATCCCAATCTTTGAGTGGTGTACCAATAGATTCATCTTATGCCTGATACATTGTTCAATTGGCGACAATATTACCCAGCTGTTACTATCGGAGAAATCGCAAATGGTATGCTCTTGCTGCACGAAATCGCTCCTTATACTTCTACCATAAAAGTCTTAATAAATCGAGCGAGCGTATTTCTATCCACTTTACAAATTTTAGCGATTTTGCGTTGTGAAACTTCAGCTTTCAATAGTTCTTGTATGAGAATTCTCTTATCGTGGAGTTTGTACTTTTCTGGAGCAGTCTTTTTCCCTTTAGGACGTCCTAATATTACTCCTTCTATTTTCTTTCGTGCTAAGGCTTCTTTTGTTCGTTGGCTAATAAGGTTACGTTCAATCTCTGCTGACAGTCCAAAAGCAAAAGCCAACACTTTACTTTGAATGTCCTCTCCTAACTTATAGTTGTCTTTGATAGTCCAAACCCTACATTCCTTGCTCATGCAAATATTCAGAATTTCCATTATCATAAAGAGATTACGACCCAATCTGGACAATTCAGCGCAGATAATTAAATCATCTTTCTGTACCTTATTGAGCAATTTTCCGAGTTCACGTTTGTTGTAGGCTTTTGTTCCACTAATGGTTTCCTCTATCCAACCATCAATTTTTATGTTTTGATTGTCGCAGAAATTCTTGATTTCAAAACGTTGGTTTTCTACTGTCTGCTTATCACTGCTTACTCTAATGTATCCGTATATCATATGTCTAATTATAAATGTTTATAGATATATAATATGGATAGTTTTTCTATAGAAACCTAAGAGAGCGTTGATTTTACATTTAATTCTTTGCCATTTCGTTTTTAATGAACTTTCAATTTCCATTTTTATATAGTACAATTTAATTTTTATTCTTCTATTTGTGCATAGAATAACTGACTTGATAGCAACTTATAGTTGAGCACAGCAATAAATACGGTTGTCAGCTCTTTACCTTAAAATCGGGCACTTCTTCCGAAGCTTTTACAATAAGTCGATAAGAAATTTATTTCAGAATTAATTAAAATTCCCGAATCTGGCCTATAACAAACTCGGATGGGAAAAGTGATGGTACCATCAGATATGCATATAGCCATATGACCGGACATGTAGATACGACGATAACAATACGCTCTTCTATCGGAAAGGATATAACGGGATGCACGGATAACCATATATGATTATCGGAATAGTGGTATGGCTGGTTGTGGGTATATGACAGCATCCGTATATCCGATTCTGTATTTTTATTATCGGTATTTCATTTGTTCCAAAAGCCTCTTTAACAGATTCCATCCGGGATGATCGCCTGAATTCTCATGTACCGGACTTTCTATTTGCTTGATTATCAAATAACCGTATTGCATCCGGTTATTTGTCGGAATCTGTCATTCAGTAATTGTTCCTGTCATTCGTTTTTTCTCTGCGGTTGTTGCCTTTTTTCTCGTAGTATTATGGTCATGTTACCGGATGGGAAGAGCCATCTCCATCACAACCATGAATTATAGTGTAGCCATATTTGTATATAGCCGTATGATACGCTATCCGGATAATGCTATCACAGAATTGCGATATAGCCGGATATCAAAATAGGGATAGCCGGGAGCGAAGGGAGCACGCATCCTTCCGGATATAGATATCTCAAAATCTCCATTTGCAGAAGTGTATAAATATCAATCCATTAATGGAGATTATAAAGAAAAAACATAAGTCACACACGACTACCTGTCATTCTCCATTTGCGGATGTGTAGAAGTAGCAATCCATTAATGGAGACGATGAAGAAAAACATAAGTCGTACACGGCTACCTGTCATTCTCCATTTGCAGAAGTGTAGAAGTAGCAATCCATTAATGGACAATAGGGCATGTAAAGGGCAGATTTTCAGCATATTCGCCTCCTTATCCCCGAATTATGGGCGTAAGTCACATAGTCATGGAAATATATCTATCCTTTAATGGGGAGAACAGCCGGCAAATATCTGATGGAAAAGCCCCACAAACCACAGGAAAATAGCCTTACAATGAGCTGATACACAATAATTATTGGAGAAACATGGTCCGCTCCTGCGGACAGCAAGTTGTCTTTTCGTTTAACGAAAATAAAACGGTTTAACGGCGTATTCGCCGCCAAATCGTACCCGCCTAATACTCCGGAGATCGCTGCGGAATAGCGGTTTCGACGTCCTGCCTTGAGGAAAACGCAAGGATAAGGATAAACGGAAATGGATCACGCCATTGCACGTGTGAAGCATGTGAAGCGGCAAGGATGATTGACAAAAATGAAGATGGAACGGAAAAGATAACAGCCTATGAGTAAGAAATATGATTTTTTTAGAACCAAATGAGGCTCTTCCGGTTGCCAAAAAAATATAAGAAAAAGACTGTATGGTTGACATATCGGAAACAATTATAAAGCCGTCCGTATCTTCAATGTCAACTTGGAAAATTCAAAAACATACTTTCGGAAGCCTTGTCTGAAATGGACGAAGCTCTCTTCTATGCGAGGCAAGTACGGTCAATGTCAGTAAGAACTCCGGAAAGGTACTTGAACGGGAAAGTAAGAAGATCTGCCAAAAGATAGCACGGAGAACGAAGCGGTGAGATTGTTCGACCGATCGCCCGTCAATGAAAGACCGCATACTAATCTCTGTCATTATCTTCTGGTGGTTATTGGTGGTTACGCCAATTTTACCTTTAAAATAGATTAAAATTTATTAAATATCAGTGATTTCTAAAATTCTGTTCCTCGTCAAAAATTTCACGCAGGACAAAAACGGAACAAAACCACAGGAAAATAAATACAAGAACGCTCTTGACTGAAAATGCCTTTGCGGTGCATTCGCACCGTCTTTGCAAAAGTACGAATTTGTCCCGTCAAAAACTAATATTTTGTCGTATTTCTCTCATCTACAAACGATTTTCTTTGAGGCTTTTTCCTCTGCGGATAATGCAGGTAGGTTTCACTCTTCTCACACTTTATGCTGCCTTTTCTCTGGTTTGGCTGAATGCCGTTTATTAAAGATTGTTTTACATTGTCTGGTCAGTTATAGGCTACTCAGACCAGATACTTGTGTGGTCAAATGACCGCATATTTGTCTACATCTTTAGATGTCTAAGTTGGGTATTGAACAGGTCAATACAAAATTCCACTATCTGAACAAATGCCGGATAATCAGCCAAACCAGCATCTGATTAGATAACCAGACATAATTGATATTCAATGTTTTAATAAAGCGAAACGACCCATTGGAAATGAAAAATCTCCATATATCTTTGCGGTCACAATTGATAATGAAAACAAGAAAATAGTAGAAATATGAACGAATCAAAAATGAACCTTGAACACGAGCGTAAGATTGCATCACTCCAAGAAAGAGTGGCTCGTTTGGAAGACCTTTGCTTTTCAGCTAAGGAAGTGTTGAATCTGGAGGAAGCCTCGGCTTTTCTCGGCATTGCCAAGAGCATCTTGTATAAGATGACTCACACGAATCAGTTGCCGTTCTTCAAACCGGCAGGCAAGCTCATCTTCTTCGAGAAGAAAGCTCTGCTTGATTGGGTGAGAGGTGCAAAGTCCATGTCGGAGGAGGGGGTGAGAGCGGAAGCTGCCACCCGATAGGCAGAGATGAGTCAATGTTAAATATTAGAAGCATGAAGAGTAGAAGACCTCACCAAGATTATAGCCCACCGTGACCCGCTGTTGGCAAATGCGGTCAGCAAGATGGCTGTGTATGTTCAAGACCGTTTCCCTGCCGCCTTTCCAAGCAAGGAACAGACAGAAGCAGTGAACAGCTACCTTGACAGCATTTGCAAACCGAAGCATGAGCCGATGACAGAAATCGAATGTGAGCACAGACGTTTGGCATCACACAAAATCACAATTGCGGCTATCTGTGTACTTGACAGAAGCGAACAGGAAAGGTTGCAGGATGTGCTAGACCATATTTCTTACGACCGAGAGTATTACTTGCCAGAGAGAACGAACAGAAGGTACTTCTAATGTTTCTCTTTTTGGCTGCACCAGTTTTTAATCATCAAAAACACTTAGACGATGAAACAACAAGTAAACTATTGTATAGTGCTTTCCGCAGAACGACTCAAATTTCTGGCAGAAAGCAAGTATGGCATTGACCGAATGAAGATACTTCACCAACTGATTAGGTCTGTCTCGTTGAAAGAGACGGAGTATAACATCAAAGGATTTCATACCACGATCCATGTGGGGCAGGCGGCTATATCGGAAGTGGAATTGTCCAACCGATTGCGCTATGACAAGAAGACTATCTCACGATTGCTCGACCAGATGAATCAGCTTGGAATTGTCGCAACCGAACAGAGTAACCGAACCAGCGTACATACGTTGAAATGTATCTCGGCTTGGATGGTGGACGGACAACGCACCACCAATCCTTTCTATGTTCAGATTAAAGACAGACCGTCTTCTGAACAAATCCATGAGAGAAATGCCAGTCAAAACTTCAAGAAGATAGTCACAAGCGGAGAGGAACATTTGGCTACCGATTCCAAGAGAAATTTCCGTAGCCAATCGTCCGAAACTGTACCTACCGAGCCTTGCGGTTCACCTATTTCTTTCCCTATTTTAGATTTACAGCCACCAGTCTATTCTGATAATGGCGAATTACTGATACCATCAGGGGAAGAAAACGTAGTTGGTAATGATGCAGCATCGCAACCGACAGACACCAATGAATCGCCCACTAATAGAACCGACCATTCTATGCCCGACATTGAAGGAAGTTCTTCTGGGTGTTCTACGACCTCGTCAACAGACCTGTCTAATGATAGAACTGTTGAGAATGGCTCTACAGCCCCGAACAACACATCCCGGGCATTACCCTCTATTAATCAGCGAACGACCGACTACGTTTTCCCACAACCTTTGGCAGAGGAAGAATCGCAGCCCCTCGTATTAGCTGAGTGAACACTATCTGAGTGATGGCATAGTAAGAGTAACCGTAACTGTTTTAGGGAGTAGCAAGAAGTACCAATGTCGGACAAACCCGCTTTGCATGTCTATACCTATTGATTTTTTTCTCGAAAAGATTTGTGCATTTTCTTGAAAAAACATATCTTTACAATGTTTACTCCCGGTAGCCCTTGATTCGTCAAGCTATCGGGTTTGTTTTTGCAAATATATTGATTCTGAAAGGTAATTGAAACTGAATGCCTACTTAATATATTTAATGGTTTCAACTTCCATCCGCTTTATTGTTCTTTCTTAAAGGCTCTCACGATAAGGAATATTAAAGCTACAGCTACTACTATGTCAATGATATTCCAAAGGACCCTTCCGAGTACAACTTTGAAAAATGGCTGAAACAAAAGAGCTAATCCAGCAAATAAGAACCCAAGTCCATCTTTTTTGTTTTTAAAATAGTCATATGATAGATAAACAAATGCACCTGCCGCTGCAAATCTCACTAGTTCATAGAAGCCATATGGCATATCTGCTAAGCAAAGAATCAGCATAATGGCGATTATAAGTTTCAATATCGGCTTCATGTGGATTTATTTTATATATGGTTTAACAACATCTATGCTCCAAGCATAATTTAAATTAGCTTGAGAGCCATCAGCAAAAGAACCGGAAGTGATGCCAACAACTTCTCCATACTCATTGATTAGTGCACCGCCACTACTCCCGTGATCAATAAGTGCGCTTATTTGCATTAAATTATCCGCACGCCATTGTGAAACTTCTCCTGAAGAGAAAGTGTTTTCCAATCCTCGTGGACTACCGATAGCATATACCTTATCTCCAATTCTAGGTTTAGACTTTGCTATCGGAATGTAATTAGTATTTTGACAGTTTACCATAAATACGATAAAATCCTCTTTTTCACTTTTATGAAGGACTTTTGCTACAGAATACGATTTATTACTGCCAGCCAACTTTATTTGCTCCCTACCAATGGTAGTCCCTTTAAATACGTGATAGTTACTAACGGCAAGTCCATCGTTACTAACAAAGAAACCTGAACCTTGATACCCATTACTACCATCACTCGTAAAAATCATAAATACAGCATTACCGTATCTATCGAAAACTTGAGAACCTTCCAACTTTTGATTAGAACGTTTGCTATTCCTTTTTTTTTGACTTGATGACGCTCGCCTTTCTCTAACTTCTTTTATAGGAGAATTTTCTCTATTACTTTCTGTTACTATTTCGGTAGAACGATACCGTTCTCTTTGATTTCTTGCAGATTTACGACAGCCAATGAGGGTGGTGCAACAGCAAAAAAATAGTAATATGGATATTTTTTTCATACTAGTTAATAATACCTGGTTTGGGTAAAATATGTATTAGAAATCTTTGATTTTTAGTATTAGAAGCATTATCAGGATATGCCCTAAGAGCACCTTCTGTACCACTACCACAGACTAAAACTTCACAATTTTGTCGCTTTAAATCCAAATGGCGGTTAATTTGAAAATAGCGATACAAAGACAAAGCTCTTTGGTAGCTTAAATCAAAATTTCCAGTATATCCATCATTGGAGGCTTGACCTTCAATAATTAACAAATACTTTACAGACTCACCATACTCTTCTTCTGCATGCTTTAGGAATTGATCTATAGCCAGACCTGCGCTATATAGTTCTTCTCTTTTTTCTAGTGGAATATGAGTAATTTCAGATTGGCCTATTGGAAACGAGACATCAATCTTTAGCACATGTTTCTTATGCAATTCATTGTACTCAAACCATTTACTATCAATGTTTTGTATGCTATTTTCGATATTATGAATCTTATCGATTTCTGCTTGAGTCGCAATTTGTAAATCATTTGCTTTTTTGAGTGCTCGTCCCATTGCAATAATCGCTACAACAAAGAGCACAAGTAATGTAAAGAACAAGCTAGTCATCAAATCTGAATAGCTTGTCCAAAACAAAGATTTCTTATTTCCTTTTGCCATATATGTTAGATTTTAATATCAAACATTTGAACGAAAAGCATAGCAAGAAGCATAATAAACGAACCACAAACGCCAACAGCAATGGCTACATTCATCCAATTACGCTTAGCATTTCCTTTAGAATCCAATGGTGTACCAATGGAACTTGCTAGAGATTGAATCGCAACACCTTGCTCCTCAATCTTTTGTTGCTGAGTGAGTATTGTTTGATTCAGTTTCTCCATTACTTTAGCCAGCTCGTTCATTTGACTTGGCACATTTGCGAATTGTAACTTTAATGATTCGCGCTGAGTTGAGATCTCATTTTCGAGCAATTCCTTTTGCGCAGCTAACATTTCTTTGATTGCTGTGTTCTGAGTTTCAAAAGTACTTGATATGCTCTCAATGCCTTGACGAGATTGTTCTCCTACCTCTTTGAATGTATCCTTTAGTCCACCAAATGGGTCATTAATTTCTGCTATCTTATTATTAATAGCTACACGTTGATCTTCAAGTGCTTTTGAAAGGCTCTCTTGTTGTTCTTCAATCAATGCTTGAACTTGTTGATTCTGCTTTTGGAAGACATCAGTCAAATTAGAGATACTTCCTGCTAGACTTGTTCCTAAATTCTCTAAAGCTTCTTGGACAACAGAGTCCAAACCAGACATTTGTTGTCTCATCATTCCTTGTCTGTCTTGAACATATTCAATCTCGCTCTTGAAATAATTACCTAATTCTTCAGAAAGACGAGTCCTATCCTCAATATCACCCAAGCGTGAATTCAATTTAACGACCTGAGCTATATATTCTTCTGAATTTCCAAGATGTTCAAAAAGGCGTTCCAACTCTTCTGTACATCCTTGCAACTTATCGTATACTTCTACATTCGCTTTAGCAATCTTAGCAATCTTAATTTTATCAATAGCATCAAGTAATTTCACTTGATTGTCATAATTGTCTGTTACTTGAGATAAGGTTTCCTTTAATTCTTTGGTATTTTCAGCAAAAGTACTATTGAATTTATTTAAGTCATTTGCCATTTTTGTAAGTGCACCGGTAAGGTCATCTGACATATTAGGCATAACTTTTGTCTGAATCCAAGACAGAAATTTGTTCTTCATCTTAAGCATCTCACCTCGTGCCTCCTTGTACTTTGAGGTAGAAATAGCTGTAAACATGACACCAAGAAAGCTTGCAATCATAGCAATACCAATATCAGTCAGAAGAGTCTTAATTCCTTCGACCTGAATATTAGTACCTGTCAATAAAGTTCCAAGATCTGTCCAAGCAAAAGATACAACTCCAATTGCGGCACCTAAAATTGTAGCCATAAGACCAAGATAAAGGGGGGTCGACAACATTGTATCAACATCTTCCTCTATTTTTTGGGAATCTCTTTCAACTATCTCCTTGATTATCTGATAATCTGCAGACGTATTCTTATTTTCATTTAGATACCCATTAATATCATGCAAAGTTCCTTCAAATTCTGTATGATTAAGAGAGCATTCTATTGTGTTACTTTCTTTATGTAATGACAATGTATTTGTATTAGGGAACAATGCTCTAAGTTTACCAATAATTGACAGGTTCTTAAAGAATGCAATTACTTGAAGGACAACGATAAATGCTACGACAATCGCTACTATATAATATTGAACAGACATAGTTTATTGCTTAGTTAATGAAATAACCGCTTTCTTTTCTACTTGAAATGATCCCCCTATCAGTTTTGCTTCTCCAATAGAAAGAATCAGGATTGTATTGGCACCTTCTATTTGATTTTGGATGTCACAATACGGAATGAGATATCGATTAACATCTGATATGGCTTTAATTATAGGACCATCGTCAGTATTAATTGTAAATTTGTAAATACTGCCACTTTTGCTTGCCCAATATAGAGAATCAGACGAAATCATGCTCTCTTCTAGTGTACCATTTTCTGATACTTCAAAATAGATTTTCTCGGAAGGATCATCAGAGCCGAAACTAACAGAATAGCTTTCCAGCATCTTCTTAAGACGAGAAATTTCTTTGTCCTTGTCGGTTAGATTTTTGTTATATTCTTTTTTTAATGTTTCTAACTGTTTTTTGGACTCTTCTTCAATTTTTACTTTCTCATCAAGAGCTTTTACCCTACCACTTTCAAGTTCGTTGTTTTTTTTGTTTTCTTCATCGAATTTTTTAGTTTGCTCTTCTAATGATTGCTGAAGTTTTTCAATCTCGGCATCCTTATCTGAAAGCAGTTTTTGGTTCTTTTCGTTCTCTTTTTGATGCATTTGAATTTCTTTTTCAAGCTTCTTAATTTGATCGATGAGTTCTTGGTTGTTTCTACTATTACCAGCCAAATTTCCTGTAAGATAGGACGATTTATTATAATATGTCTCTTTGAACCTACTCATACAAGGATGATTGAGAATGAATTCTAATGCATGCTGCATGTCAGAAGAATTCTGCGGATCTACTTTTATATTGACTTCAAACATAACTTAACAATATTGGATTATAACTTTTGTGAGAACTTGAAAGTCACTAGACAAGCTCCCTGGCTTCTTCACATTTACACTCTTTGCTTGATCTGGATCAATTCCGTTTGTTTGAACTTCACAGAAAGGATCAATAACGCTAGTTCGGTTATTAATAGCTTTACCTGTCTTTGCACAACAAAATTCAAAAGCATAAATGTCATTACTTTTCCACGCTCTATACATGGCAACATCAGCAGATTGAGCTATTGACAACTTTCCTCCATCAACAGCTTTAAGCCAAATATATTCACGAGTTTCTGCTTGCCTATTGGCAACTTTGTCATTATTATCTTTTGGCTTCACTGTGTTGGGTAGCATAGAATTAGTACCCTGTTCACGAAAAGCATTCTTTTTAACACCTCCTGTTGTAGAGTTTGATTGTACTTTTCGTGAATTACTCAATTGACTTTCAAGGGCGTGTATACGATTCTTTAACTGTACAATTTCATCTTTTATTTTCGTGTAATCTTTTTTCTGTTTGTTGAATAAAAAACTATTGTCGCAATCCATATCAGAATGACTATATGCATAATTAGTGTGTGCTTTATAGATTGCATATAGACTAAATAAAATGGCGATGCCACAAAGTATCAAAATCAAATATATGTCTGGAAAGCCACTAATTAGATTATGATGTATGGATTCATTCAAGCTATTACTTAGATCTCTTATTGATGTTTCTAGACAGTTCACCTTTGAAGTCGATTCCTCAAAGATAGAATCTTGCTTAACTTTGATACTATCTTGGGCAAAAAGAGTATTGTTAAAGCTGTATGCAAGCAGATGAAACAAAAACAAGCCGCTTCTCCTCTTTGAATTATTCATTTTCACAAATTCTATTACTTAAATCATTAATTACACCAATTATCGGATAGAAGAATAGAGTCTCTTCTAACTTATCATCAAGACTGACATCACTAGTATCCAATTTCAAACGAACACCTTTCTCTACATATGTAGACAGGTTCTCGTTGAAACACTTTGCAGCTAAATCAAGATGTTGCTTATCAATACCAAACTCGTTACTTAACGAAAAGCCCTGAATACGTGCTAGTTTCAAAGCAATAAAGTTAAAATAGGCTCTTACGTCTTTAACAACATCATCATACATTGTCTGTGCATCAGCATATGTTTCTGATTCACACAGTAAGTTCCTTGAAACTCCTAAAAGAATACTCTTCGCGGATTCTATATTAGTTGGTTCGTGGCTCAAGAACAAACCACCCTTACAAGTAGCTTCCTTCGGGTTCTCAGAATTTAGTATCAGCTTAATATCCTTATCAATATCAGAATCATACACCAACTTAAAAATGTGCCTTGTTAGTTTCTCAAGAGAAGATTTATTAGGACTTAGTACAGATACTACTTTCGAGCCATTACCGCTAAACGCTATATTCGCGGGAACTTCTAATCTCTTTGCTTTCATGAGATGAGCCAAGTGATAAATAATAGAAGTATAGAAGATGAAGAATACTATCTTTTGGCTTCCATTACGCATTAAATACGCATTAAAATCAACTGCATCACTCATAGACTTTGCTTTGATCTTTTCGTTATCAGCAAGAGAAAACAAGAAAGATGCAACCTCTGAAGAATTACCATAGTTATTAGCAGTCTTTTGGATGAGCATTTTCTGTAATTCCTCTTCACCTTCAAGTTTTGAAATAAAATCATCTTTACATTGTCTGATAATACCGTTTAGTTCTCCATTTTGAACGCTAACTAAGCTATTACCAAAGATTGCATCAGCAGCAAATCTCATGGATGATATACACTTTACACCATTTGTATCCGCAACAACAATGTCAGTTGTACCGCCGCCTATATCAATTGTAACGATATTAGTTACGTCAGATCTAGTTTTTTGGAAAAATGAATATGGAGCAACAGATTCTGTTATAGAAGTAGGAACTCCTGTTGGATTAAAGTACTTCTTATATGCAGCAGTCCACAAACGCTCAAATAATCCTTTCTTAAAAGCAGACATACTTATTGGATAAAACCATTTGATTTGTGTTTGCTGTATACTAGCTCCTTCTTGAACTACTTTTGTACGTATCATCATAAACAAAGATTCAATATAACATTTTATTCTTTGCTCATTAGTAGGACTAGCTTGACTCCACTTTAAGTTAGGAACGTACTCATTGTACTTTGTGCCTACTATTTTTTGATTATACATAAATGCAGGAGATGCATTGCCAAATGGCTCATATGCTCCAATTCCAGTGCCATTACGTCCGGAATTTACTTTATCAATGCAAAGGACAGTGCGCATGGGAAAATGACAATTAGCGTTCACGCCTATAGATTCAGGAATAAACTCACCTCTGATATGATCCATAACCACCGCACTATCTGTTGAGAAAAGCAGACTGAACTGTGGCTGGTCGCTATTAAATTCAAATGGCTTAGGTAGTTGGTCATCACCTGAAGAGTACTCTATATGAGTGTTTGATGTCCCTAAGTCAATGGCAAATGTCAACGAGGCAGCACCGGCACGTTGTTTAAACTTGGGTATTAATAATCCACTGCCCACTCTTTCTTTTCCAGATTCTGAAACTAAAGAAACTCTTGCAAAGTCAAAAGATTTACCATCTAACAAGTATACTTTAGAGCTTAACTCTTCCTGGATATCCACATTCCTAGTAACATAATCTGGTACAAACTTACCAGCAACATTAGTATAACAAGCACATGTGCAGTCTTTATTAACAGAATGATCGGAAAGAATAACGATTCTATAATGCGCATCAGCCTCCAGAGCAAATTTTACAGGCGGGAATACACCTACTGCTAAATCCTCATCAGGAACAACAATTGCACCCTTATTGTTCTGTTCATCAGCTTTAACATCAAGAGTATATATTCGCTTATATTCTACTTCTCCAGCCTTAATAGGTACACGGAGTGATACTTCAACACCGGAAGCTACTTGCTTAATTTCAAAAGCCTTTTTGCCTGATGGGGCCAAGCCAATTAAATAATCAGATGTAAAGTAATCAAAGAAAGTATCCTTTATTGGCAATAAATAACCTTCAACATTGCCATTTGAACTCTGATAGTTGCCATCAAAATAGTCTGCTTTATTAATAGCAGAAGGAAGTTTTACAATTTTATCTTCAAAAAAGTCGCTGATAGTTAAATAGGGATGCTGGATATTAATGCCAGGCAGACGCCGTTGCGCAAGAGGCAAAGCATCATAATATGGTACATCAAAACTTCTACCAAACTTAGAACCATAGTACTCCATGTTTTCATAAGCGTTTCCTCTGACAACAGGAAGAACTAACGGTAATGTTTCTGTTGATTTCAGAGCTTGTAATTCAAAATCAGAGTGTCCTGTGACAACATCTCTTTTGCAATGGAATGAAACTCCATTGATTTCGACATCAAAAGATGTTGTAGTATTAATATTTACACTAAGAGCTTCATAAGTCTTATCTACGAAGTTTTTTGTACCTGGAATTATTGAAATACACTGATTTTGAATGCTATTAATTTCGTTTTTGAGGCTATTATCAAGAACGAAGTAAACAGCATCCATATATTTGGCAACCTCAGGATAATCATTATTAAAGTTCGCATTTGAGTATCTAAATGCAAACATATATTTCAAGAATTCCGGATCTCTTTGGTCAAGAGATGAATAGTTTGAATCAAATGCATAATCAGTACCGAAACATAGCTCCTTTGATATAGCAGACTCGTTATTAGCTGTAGAGAAAAATAAGGTTGCAGGTGAAGTAGCCCCAATGATGTGCATCTGTTTCTGTCCTAATCCCTTATATTTAAGAATATACATATTCTTCATTTTCCCAAAATTGTATGGGTCATTTCCTAAGGCATCTTGCTTGAGGAACATGTCTAATGATCTACCAGCAACTTGGTGATTTGGATTAGGTGACAACAATAACTTCTGCAATTCTTGATTCATATTCCAAACAACAATGTCAACCTTATCTTGCATGGTTGGATATGAAAAAAATATTTGTGCTACATCTAAGGTGTCAGATACCATTTTATGATAAATTGTATTGCCTGATAGGAGTGATTTTACATCGTCAACAGACATTTGATTTAATGTGCCTGGAATAATTTTACCAAAGGCTTCTTTCACCAATTCTATTCTCGCAAAAGGCGAAGGGATTGATGTTATTTCGTTTTGCGTAGTTGTTGCATCAGAGATTCCATCAACATACCCATGATTATATGTTGTTGCAGTTGAATTACTCCAACCAACAATAGTAGTCTTTGTAGCAACAGCACCAGCTCTTTTTAATCTGAAAATGTGTCCCATAATTACAATTTAAGTTTGTTTTCACATATTTCCTTGAGCGTAATATAGAATAGCTCAAGAAAAGATTGTAGTGGATTGAGATTAGCGGAAATTTTACCAATGTTATCACTTAGCTTCTTGTCGATATAGTCACAGCCTTTCTTTGATAAAAAGCCATAGTGAGGAGTAATACCTACAATAATATCTAAAGCATCAACTGAAGATTTATCCAATCTAAATGGTTCAAAAGAAATATGATTTTCCTTCATCTCACTGAGCCATTCTTCAAAGCATTGCTTATATTTGTTGTATGCACTGAAATTGGAAGATCTCCAAAAAGAATCCCCCAAGATAGAGCTCTTATCTTTTGCCCATTTCTGTGAAGAACGATGTGAGGCATCACGATTGTTCAGATATGAATTCAAAATCGCCATCATAGATAATGGCTTACATATTATGTTATTTGTTTCAATGCCAAAGTCAGCAAACATAACACTTTGTGAATCACTTTCAAGACCAAACTCATGAAAATTAGTATTTTTCACTGCATTCTGTTGAGATTGTTTTCCAGCGAAATCAATAATAGAAAGAGCCGCAAGCATTTCTACCAAATGAGCATTATTTTGTTGGTTACCACCTCCGTCACAATTATCGTAACCTGCAGCTGAGAAATCATCACCTAAATAATACATATCATCTAAAGTGTTGTTGCCGGTAACATTTTTCTCATAATAGTTTAAAGCCGCTTTAGCTTTTGTAATGAAAGAGTCTGCTTGTATTGAACTCTTTTTGTCTGTTTTAAGATTAAAATATGGAAGAAGAGAAACAGCTCCAATTGGTGCGTTTGCTAATGCGGTATTGGAATTTGTTCTCATATTCTTCAGCAAAAGAGGGAAGCCACTTGCACCTGTCCCTCCAAATATCGAACTGATAATAAACACCTTGTCGCCATTAACAAAATTAGTAGCGAAAGTATTGTAGTCTTTTGAGTCGGTAAACTGGTTAAGTACAATACTACCAATATTAGGATTGCCCTTAAAACCGACATTCATATCTGAAGCCAAGTTTGCATTAGAAAACAACATTCTCATAATAGCCTGATTTTCTAAAGACATAGTGCCAAGACTCAGATAATTCTCAAATGATATTCCTGAAGTTCCAACTAGTGGAAGTAAATAATTGCCATCATCATTGAGAGCACTTATTGGATTTTTGAAGAATTCATTTTTCTCATTATTGTTAAAGCTAAGAGCATTATGAATATTCTCATAAGAACGCATAACATCAACAGTGCGAACCAAATCACCATTTGATTGATCTGGGTCGACAATCATTGGGACAATTTCGTAATTGGTATGTACGCCTGAAGAAAGAAGCATTGTAAGTGATCTTAAAACACGCGACCCCGACCCACCAATTGCAAATACATAGAGCTTACTCATACATTAAAATGTTAAAATTTTTGAAAGGGTACATATTTTGCTATGCTACCCCATTTTATGATCAGTGATGCAACAACAAAGAAGATAAATGACCAAATCACATTAGTGAAACTAAGCATGGTACAATCTAAATATAACCATTCTTCCGATGGTGCAACTTCATTGTTGATTAATGGT
The DNA here is from genome assembly GCF_031119655.1 of Phocaeicola sp. GP0067. NCBI lineage: Bacteria > Pseudomonadati > Bacteroidota > Bacteroidia > Bacteroidales > Bacteroidaceae > Phocaeicola > Phocaeicola sp. GP0067. The sequence goes on along the minus strand of NZ_JAVHZY010000014.1, from coordinate 52,525 downwards.
GTCATCGTGTACCATAATGCAAATACAAAATTGATAATAGCATTTATACCAGAATATACAAACCACCACATAGTTTGCTTGCGAACTGGAGCTAAAACATAGTAGAATATAGCACACACTACAAAAGAGCAAATAAGCATAAAAGCACCTATGTGCAAATAACCTGGTATGGTTTCATAGAGATACGAATCAAGCTCTACACTATAGAAACCATTTGTGTAGTAGTAAATCGAGTTAAATAAATCTTCCATACTATTTTAAATTCAAATTAATTATAAAAATGTTATTGTATTTATTTCGATAGGCATTGTTTACTCCTTCAATTAATGATTTTATGCCATAAGTTGTACTATCTTTAGGTAGTGAGTTGTTCTCAAAATTTGATGTAATAACCCAATCTGGTAACTTTGTTGTATAACCAATAACTAAATCACAAGCAAAAGGTCGTTGGTTTGTTGCAATCGTATAAATATATTGTCCCTTACTTTCCGATTTTATATTTTCAATATAGTATTCATTGGGGGCTATTGTATATTTTGTTATATCTTTTATTTCCGAATCAGAAATTATAACCTTTGATAAATCTACCTTTATATCCACCTTGTATAGATTATTTTCATATCGATCTTCTTTCCAGTGTTTAACGATTATATCTTTTCCCTTGTCTGTCATTCGGGCATTGTTAGTAATAACCATTGTTGTACACACTTCCATTGGTTGCAAAAACATTTTCGCTTCATTCTCTAATGTTATTGGCAAGTTCGTCACATCTTTAACTTTTCTACTGGGACCAAAAATCCATAAATAAAGTGGACGTTTACCATTGAATTTTATTTTGCCGGGAAAATAATATCCCTCAAATGATGCTTCATACTTATATATAGCAATAGATAAATCGTTATATTTGTTTATTCCTTTGGTGAAGATCTTGGTTATTTCTGATTTTGCTTTATCCAAATTTCCAAACCTACTTTCAAAACAATAGTCGGAAAGTAGAATATTTATGGTATTATCATTAGTGGTCAATAAGATTTGCTCAAGAACTTTATCAATATCAGAATAACTTGAATTACAGTTCTCATAAATTTGGTTGAGCCATTTATTTATGGTGATTTTTTGTGAACTAATTCCATTATTAATGTAGTTTAGCGAGATAGTATCGCCATCTCCTTTATTTTCTTCTATTCTATCGTAAAACTCTTTAAGGATATTACCAGCATCATTTGTATTTCCTTTAAAATAACCCTTTACACTACCTGAGTTCTCAACATAGAAATTATATGTTATAGGCTCTTTTTTTACTATTTCTATCTCTTTAGTGTTATCTTCATTTTTTGACTCACCATTGCGCGGATTTCCACAACTAGAGCATATCATTAAGTATAAGCAACTTAGGCTAGCAATACAACTGCGCATCACAACTATTTTTTTCTTTTTCATATTAGTGATTTAAATCTTTTACTTTTTTACAATTTCAATAAACGCATTTGGAATGCATGCTGTAGCCATAGTTAGCAAACCATCAATAACAATTCCAACTCGCTGTTGCCCTTGATAACGAGCCACGATGCCTGTTACCCCCCCCTTGAATTTCCCTTCAATATACGAACTGCTTGACCCTTTTGGAATTTTTGCACCTCATCAATAGATACAATGATGTCATCCGCATCTGCTTTACAGATAATGCGAAGACTCTCTATCTGATTGTTGGAGACAATCAGTGGCTCTTTCTCGACTTTTTTGCTGATATGGAAGTACCGATAGTAAAAACGGAGATAAGGAAGGTTTACGTTGTCGTAAACAAAAGACTTGATTTCTTCTTCTGTGCCATAAGCAAAGAAAATATTGGGAAGACGTGACTCTTCTACTGTTTTACGTTTGCCATCTACAAGTCTGACGATAGAAAGCAGTTCCACCTTTACTTTAATATAGTCGTATGCTTTCTTTTCTCTTCCGTAAGTAGTACGTAGAGCGTACCAATGAGAATCCTCTGTTTTAGATGCAGAAGAGTGGTCGTTACCAGTTCCCGAAAGAGCGTTTTTGGTGGTCCCCCTGTGTTTGAGTTCTCTACCAAAACTGTTTTTTTGAACTTCGGGGAGAGCATCGGGGGTAAGCCCGGTGCTGGAAGGAACCAAACCGCCTCTTTGGGTGTTTGCACTTTTAATTGCAAGGTCATCAATATTCATATCGGTACTAACTTTATTCTAGACAAAACTCAGTTAATAGCACATAAAAAAGCGTGGAATTGTCTTGTTGTCCGTTCCACGTACCAAGGCTCTTGCATTGCCTAATCCAGATGAACAGACAACGTCAGAGCCCACGCCGATATGAATATAGTCTTACCGTTAAAAGACCTATATAAACAAAAATTATGCCCGAAAAGGTACAATTCGTGCTTATAAGGTCTCCACGGGGTTGATATAATCACACCCGGGACATCTACCGTTGCTAAGTTCAAGACTGGATTTTGAATTTGCAAGATTCGGTACGTCTTAAACAGAGCGTTAGTAAACGCCTTAAATATGTAACGGACTATTATTATCCCACCCATGACCCGCTTCATGCAATTTGCTCTTGGCTCGGCGTAGGCGTTTCATTTGTGGTCTTAGAAGAATACATCTTCAATGGCGACATCTGAAACTTTCATAGTCCTAATGCAAATATCGAAAGAATATTCCAAAATACATAAAGAAAGGGAAAGAAAATGGCGATAGTAGCCAAATTTCAAGCATTTTTTAAGATTTAAAACTTCTAAATTTCAAATAAAGGTTCAAAAAGGGATAAAAAAGGAAAAAGAAAAACGAGGGCACTGAAAAAGGTATCCTCTTAAGATTTAATCCCAATCTTTAAAAAGACGAAAGCAGATTGTATTAGCCTTTATATCGGTTTTGCAATCTGCTTTTATATATCTTGATAGGAGTTTATATTCGGCCTTGTATAGTCAGTAAGGCCATCATATTATACGTGGGTAATTTTTATAAGTGTTTTTAGCTTAGTTTCAATATTCTCTTGATATTTGCGGCAAAGATGGTCATAGCACCTTGCATCTGCATACCATCCAGCCCATACGACAGTGCCTTATCATAACCGTATACCTGCTTTAATTCTGCATTCTTTGCCTCAATCTTGTATCTTTGACGAGCTATATCTTTAAATTCTTGTGATTTCTGGAATCCAAGCTGCCTTTTCTGTTCTTCATTCCTGATAGGTATACTATAGGTCTTGCTTTTAGCCCCCTCCTTGTAGCATCCTTCTCTTCGTGAACAAGTCTTGCATTTCTCTATATCAAAGAAATAAGTCATGGATTGATTCCATTTCCCATCCTTTTTCCCCTGCCTTGCTTTTCTGATTGCCATATGACCGGCAGGACAAACAAACATGCCTGCATCCTTGTTATAATCAAACTTGTCTTCATCTTTCCTGAGTCCATGACTTATGGCCGGATGTAATTTTGATACCAAAGTAAATCCCTTCTCTTCATCTTCTGCCAGTCTAAGGTTTTCCGATCCGGAGTATGCGGTATCACCAATGACAGTGTTCACTTCCATTCCGTTTTTTCTGCTTTGCTCCACAAGCTCTTTCAACTGAGGCCCATCGCCCTTTTCGCCAGAAGTAACAGTAGCGGCTGTTATGATACGCTCATCACTCATTGCAATGTGAGTCTTATATCCGAAAAAAGAACTGTCTTCTGTTTTATGACCAATGCGGGCATCTGCATCCTTTGAGGTCGTATAGTGATCCTCTATATCTGAAAGCGTTTCCTTGAGCATGTTAAGTCGCTGCTTTACTGCAGGCACTTCTGAAAGACTGGCATCTGAAGTGATAAGTTTCAGAAGGTCTTTGGTATAATCCAACTCATGCGCAAGATCATCCTCTTTATTTTTAGACGGCAGGGTTTGCTTGATATTATCATCCATGGCATAAAGTACCTTACGGAGTTGCTTTGAACGGAGTCGCAGAATCTCTATCGGGGAGTACGGGTTAGACCTGGCTTCTGTATGAGTAGCATCTACAATAATAGTCCTTGATTTTATGATGCCTTTCTCTATCGCTATTTCTACGCTCTTCTGGATTAGCAGGTTCATAAGATCCATGTCTTCCAGCCGTAACTTGCGGAACTTACAAAGACTGCTGGCATTAATAACGTCTTCCTCTGGAGCCATGCCAAGGAAATACTTAAAGGACATATCATAACGGGAACGCTCTACGACATCTACGTCAGAAATATCGTATATGGTCTTCAGCAGAAGATACTTGAACATGCGAATAGGGGATTCTGCTGTTCGACCATTATCCTTGCAATACTTATTGGCAAGTTCCTGATAGACAAAAGTGAAATCTACAAGATCATTAATGCGGCGAAGAAGATTGTCTTGGGGGACAACTATATCGTAGAGTGAACTATATTCACTGAGCGGAAGTTCTTGTTGTGGTGATAGCATGGACCTTAAATATTATGGCATTAAGGTACAAAAAATCTGCACATAGCCAAATAATATACAGGCTATGTGCAGATTTAATTCTTTAAAAAGCTGCAAGGAAATTTTTTCAGTGCCCTCAGAAAAACTCTTCTCCCTTTATTGACATTGAAGTGATTTAAACTTATGTATATCAATTAAAATGTTGTCAAACAGCGTACAAATAGAATTATTCATTATATTATGGGTGACCAAACTCATTCATAATAAACAACCTATGTACGCATATTGAACAAAGATACGATAAAAAACGAAATACTTCCTCATCTTTCTGTGGCAAAACGCGGTTTTCAATCAAGAAGCAGTCTGATTGAAGTTATCAATGCCATTCTCTATAAATTAAAGACTGGATGTCAATGGGCATATCTTCCCGTGAAAGAGCTGTTCAACGGCAAGGTCCTGAAATACAGTGCTGTATTTCACCATTACAACAAGTGGAGCAAGAAATGCGAATGGAGGTCGCTTTAGCTGCAACTTTTGGACAAGCACCATTCGGAACTTGACATGTCAAGTGTGGACCTTGACGGAGGCCACACTCCGGCCATACGCGGCGGGGAAGAAGTCGGCTATCAGGGAAGAAAAAAAACGCAAGACGACCAATGCCCTTTATCTTACAGACAGGAAAGGGCTTCCTCTCGCCATGTCCGCTCCGAAAAGCGGGGAACATCATGACACGCACAATATTGTTGCTACAATGCAAGACATGATGGCAGACATGGCAAAAGCCAATATCAGGACGGACGGGCTTTTTCTGAATGCGGATGCCGGATTTGATTGTGTACCCCTCCGCTCAGTGCTCAAAACTTATGGAATTGTGGCAAACATCTGTATCAACAAAAGAAATGGAACGGGAAATGACAGTATAGTCCTTGATGAGTTGTTGTATAGGGAACGATACTACATAGAACGGACAAACGTATGGATCGACAGTTACAGAACTATTTTGAATCGATTTGATACAACTCTCAGAAACTGGGAATCATGGAACTATATCGCTTTTTCCGTTATGCTATTGAGAAAATGTGTAAGAAAAAGAAAAGTTTAAATCACTTCATTGTCTAAAAAATCCCATTAGTCAAGTTCATCGCTTCTATCTTCTTGTCCAATCCCACTTTGGCATAGACCTCAGTCGATCCCACACTTCCATGCCCTAATACTGTTTTCACCGATGATATATCCGCACCAGCTGTAATTGTCAGCTTGGCTGCCGTGTAACGGATGATATAAGAAAACCTCTGGGGAGTTGAAGGAAGACCATTCCTTTGCGTTAATTGAATATTGCAATAATCTTTATCAGGAAGCTGGATTACCGCTAAATCTTTTGCGATAATTTACATAATTGCACAACTGTATTGGAGAGTGCAAACAACTCCCTAATAATGATTTAACACTGAAAAAGCCTATAGCTATTTTGATTTACTCACCTGAAAACCTTATATTTGCATTGTAGAAACGTCCTTTGAATGTATGCAAGATGAAACAAGCCGCTGAATTTCGCTCGTTTCTAAATAGTTACCTGTCAAGTGAAAGCAATATGATAACTATTTAATTTTCAGTTAGATAACAAAACTATTGTGTTTTGCTGTGTGCGGGCTGACGCGGACACTGCAGCCGGTCTTCTCGCCGATACGTTTCAGACTGTCCTCCATACTCCCTATTTCCCCCACGGGGAACACCCTGTCCGGAGAAACCTTGAATTCGTTCACCCCCCTGTATTTCTCGATCAGCTCGACGGCTATCGGGAGCAGCTTGACAACATAGGGTGCCTTGGTCTTCACACGGTTTCCAACCAGCCAGGTGTTCCCGTCCGAATCCGTGTGGACATTCCGGTAAGAAAGTTCCTTCAGGTCGGCATGGGCCAGGCCGCTGAAGCACATGAAAACAAACATGTCCCGGATGGCCTGCTGCCGCCTGTAGCTCAGCTTGACGCTGATAACGCGTTGCAGGTCCTCCTCCGAGAGGAAAGGACGTTTCTTGTATTCCGGCTTGCACACGAACTTCTTGAACGGGTGCTTGTGGATCCATCCCTCGTCCATTACCAGATACATCAGCCATTTCAGTGTGTTGACGCGCTCGAAGGCCGTTGACTTGGCCAGCCCGCGCACGGAAAGCATCCAGTTGTAATAGTTCTTGATGAAATCCATGTCCAGCGACATCAGGGGGATATCCTCCGTACCCAACTTGTCCTTCAGATAACAGGACAGACACTTGTACTCGTCCACCAACCCTCGGTAGGTGCTTTGGGCTTTCGTCTTGCCGATCTGCCGTTTGTAATCCCGGATCTGGATATTGAAGATCTCCATCAACGAATGGATCTCCTCGCCAAAGCCGTTATAGCGGTCATAGACCTTCTTGGCTGTCAGGTACGAATCGTGGTCCGAGAGATATTGATAGTGCTTGCCGATCTGTGCCTTGATGTTCTCCAGCTCCCGGTTCAGCCGTCTTGCCTCCTCGGATTTGTCTTTGGCACAGTTGCCTTTGGCATCCCAAAGGACAAGGGGAACATCACGCTTGCAGCTGAAACTCGCCGTCGTTCCGTTGACGGTAATACGCCCCATGACAGGGACACGGCCATTTTTTATGGCCTGGTTCTTGGTGTAGAACAGAACTCGAAAGGTACTCCTCATAACTCGATTATTTTTGTTACAAAATTACTATTTATCGAGTTGTTTTAAGCTATGAAGAATAATGCAAACAATTGAAAAATAACCGCTTATATTGTCTGTTTTATAGACTTGGACAAGGTAACGATTAGGTAACGTAACTCATGCTCAAATGTGCTTTTTGTAGCGTCGTTTTTCAAATGGAAGTGAAATACAATCCCATTAATTCGCTGAATTTAAGCGGTGTGTCGCCATTATGCAACTCTTTCTAAAAATCTCCGACTTTTTTTTAAAATGTCCTTGTCTTTTGGACGTGATTTCCACATACGTATGCATAAGCCTGTACGTACAAATGCATAGGGCTATGTATAGCTCCTGCTACGTATGTGAAAAAGTGTGCTCTCTGGTACGGATTGACAGGACGAAACGTTGAGTGTACTATACTCTTGATTTTTTATAGATTATATATAAGTTATTTATTATTAGCTGTTTAACTGTTTTGTTTGTACGATAGAGCTAATGTTTTGTACAATAGTGTCAGTATCTTGTATGGTATTTCTAATACTTTGGATAATACATTCCATGCCTTTTTAATGGATAGGGTACTTTTGTCGGTATCAAGTATAACCTATAAAATTAAGAATATGAAAAAGACTTTATTATGCCTGATGATGGCATGGGGAAGCTTGGCTTTCGCCGAAAACTACACAGTTGATTCTCCGGATTCTCGTATTACAGTGAATGTGGAAACAGGAACGAATACCACTTATTCCGTAACTTTTAATGGTAAAATGATGCTGAATCCTTCTCCCATTTCCATGACATTCGACAATGGAACCGTTATCGGAAGAAATATGGAAGTGAAGAATGTGGAACGTTCCACACAAAATCAAGTATTGAAACCGGTAGTGCGCCAGAAAAGCAAGCAAATCATTGATCATTATAATGAAATGGTACTGGATGCAGAGAATTACAAACTGTATTTTCGGGTATATAATGATGGATTGGCCTATCGTTTTCATACAGATTTTCCCGACTCATTGAAAGTACTGAATGAAGAAGTGATTTATTGTTTTCCGGAAGATTATAATACGTTGTTTCCCGAAGAGCGCAGTATGCTTTCTGCACAGCAGCCGTTATTCAAACCGATGAAACTCTCGGAAATAGGTACAGATCGTTTTTGCAGTACTCCTATATTAATAAAGGTAGATGAGAATGCCCGTATTTTTATCAGCGAATCTGATTTGGAAAGCTATCCGGGTATGTTTCTGCGCAAGCAAGGTAAAAACGAGCTGGCAGGCAAGTTTGCCGCTGTTTCACTGGAAGATTATAAGACAGACGACCGTCAGATATTTCCAACCAAGCGTGCTGATTACATTGCTCGTGTAAATGGCACACGCAATTATCCTTGGCGTGCAATGATTGTTGCCGAGAATGATGCCAATCTGATAACAAACCAATTGATCTATAAATTAGCTCCGGAAGCAGAAGGAGATTATTCATGGGTACGTCCCGGAAAGATTGCATGGGACTGGTACAACGCATTGATTCTGACGGGCGTTGACTTTAAATGCGGTATCAATAACGATACTTATAAATATTACATTGATTTTGCCTCTAAATATGGAATAGAATATGTGGTGATTGACGACGGATGGTCGGAAGCATGGGATGTGACTAAAACAATTCCTGAAATCAATATGGAAGAGTTGGTGGCATACGGCAAGAAGAAGAATGTGGATTTGATTTTATGGGTATCTTGGGCACCGTTTCGCGAAAAGATAGACGAGGCTTTTGATAAGTTCAGTCAATGGGGAATTAAAGGTATCAAGATGGACTTTATGAACCGTGACGATCAGGAAATGGTGGACTTTTATTATGAAGTGGCTAGGAAAGCTGCCGCACGCAAGATGCTGGTGGACTTTCATGGGGCTTACAAACCGACAGGATGGTTGCGTACGTTTCCCAACGTACTGACTTCGGAAGGTGTAGCCGGATTGGAAAACCATAAATGGGGGAGCTTCGTGACACCGAAGCATAATGTTACTTTGCCGTTTACCCGTATGGTGGCAGGTCCTATGGATTACACTCCGGGGGCTATGATTAATTTCCATGAAAAAGACCATAAGATTTGGTTCAACCTGCCTGCTTCTGTAGGTACTCGTTGTCACCAGTTGGGTATGTACGTGGTGTATGAAAGTCCGTTGCAGATGCTTGCCGACTCTCCTTCCAACTATTACCGCGAACCGGTTTGTATGGAATTCTTGTCTCAAGTGCCGGTGGTATGGGATGAAACACGCGTGCTGAAAGCCTCTGTAGGTGAGTATGTAGTAGTGGCTCGTCGTCACGGAGATACTTGGTATATTGGTGGTATGGTCGGTGAAAAAGGACAGAAGTTCGAAATAGACCTTGATTTTATAAAAGGAAACAAAACACTGACTTACTGGGAAGATGGTGTCAATGTGGATATGAATGCCAATGACTTTGCCCGTCGTGTACAAAAGGTAAAACAAGGGGATAAAATTACGATAACAATGTATGATGGCGGTGGTTATGCTGCAATCATTAAATAATAGTTTTGTTAAACTTAATGTTTCTAATCTAAAATGAACACTTTAAATTCTAATTTAAAAAGTAAGCATATCCTATTGGCGGGAATGCTTAGCTTGGGGGCTATGACAGTTTTTGCTGTTCCATCCTTGAGTGGTGAGATAACGGCTTCGTATTCTGTTTCTCAGCAGAGTCAGACAGTGAAAGGAGTGGTAGTTGACAAAAGTACCGGAGAACCGATTATTGGAGCCAATGTTGTTGTCAAAGGAACTACAAATGGAGTAATTACAGATTTTGACGGTAACTATACACTAGATGCTCCTGTTGGTTCTATCTTGGTTATTTCTTACATCGGTTATCAGTCCATTGAAGTGAAAGCGGTTGCCGGTGTTCAGCAAATCCGATTGGGTGAAGACACACAAGCATTGGAAGAAGTAGTCGTAGTAGGATACGGTGTACAGAAGAAAGCAACTGTTACCGGATCTGTATCTACTGTAAAAGGTAGCGATTTGAAGACTACCGGTATTGCCAACATCACCAATACCTTTGCTGGTAAGCTGCCGGGTGTGGTTGCTACCAACCGTTCGGGTGAGCCGGGTAATGACTACTCTGATATTCTGATTCGTGGTAAGGGCTCTTTGAATGACAACTCTCCTTTGATTGTTATTGATGGAGTGGCTAACCGCGGTGGTTTGGAACGACTCAACCCGAGTGATATAGAATCTGTTAATGTTTTGAAAGACGCTTCTGCCGCTATCTATGGTGCGCAGGCTGCAAACGGTGTAATCTTGGTGACTACTAAACGGGGTACATCAGACAAACCGACTATTACTTACAACGGTTCATTCACCTTGTCGGGTAACACACGTACACCTGATCTGATGAATGCATATCAGTGTATGACATGGACAGACGAAATTCGTAAAGGAAACGGTCAGTCTCCGCTGTATGAAAATATAAAAGGAGGATATTTGGATGGTACTATCAACCGTAATCAGTATGGCGATACCGACTGGATGGACGTGGTGTTTCGTAGCGTGGCTCCTCAGACCCGTCATTCACTAAGTGTCAGCGGAGGTTCGGAAAAAGTGAAATTCTACGTTTCAGGTGACTATTCTTATCAAGAACCTAACTATAGAAACACAAGTTTGGATTTTCAAACCGGACAGGTACGTTCTAACATCGATGCGCAAATTAGCGATAACTTGAAAATTGGTGTGGATTTGGCTGCCCGTCGGGAAAAACGCAATAATTCAGTTATTTCCACTGATGATATTTTTTGGGAAGCGTTTATGGCTTATCCTTGGTTGTATGACTACTATCCCAATGGACTGCCGGGCCCGGGTTTGGCAAATGGAAACAACTTAGCTATTTTGGTGGCAGGTAAAGAAACCGGTTACAACCGGGTCAACGATACGTTTGTGGATTCCAAGTTCTCTTTTGACTTGAAATTGCCTTGGATAACCGAAGGGCTTTCTTTGTCAGGTTATGCTGCATTCGACTATCACGCACGTGAGCAAAAGCAGTTGTGGGATGTATGGGACACTTACGATTATAACGCTGCTACTGGTGAGTACATAAAGAAGACCACCAATATGAACGGTAACAACATCAGTTTACGTCAGGATCATGATGACAATGTGACCAAGACTTTCCACTTGAAATTGGATTACCAACGTACCTTTGGTGACCACCGTGTAGGTGCTTTCGTGGCCTATGAACAGAGTAAGTACGAAGGCGAGAACTTCTACGGCTGGCGTGGATACTATTTGAGTAATCGTCCTGATTATTTGGACTTTGGTGCTGATAAGGAAAAGACAAACGGTGGCAGGGGTTATGTGACTGTTCGCCAGAATTATTTCGGACGTTTGAATTATGCTTACAAGGACCGCTATATGTTCGAATTTACCTTGCGTCATGATGGTTCTATGAATTTTGCTTCTAATAAGCGTTGGGGTACTTTCCCGGGATTGTCTGTAGGTTGGCGTATGAGTGAGGAAGATTTCATCAAGAATAATTTCTCATTTATCAATGATCTGAAATTGCGTGCTTCTTGGGGTAAGTTGGGAAATGACCGTGTGGATGCTTTTCAGTATATCAGTACATATAATATGCAGAACGGTGCTATCTTGGGTGAAATTCCCAATATAAATAAAGGGTTTGTACCAGGACGTGTTGGCAACCCCGATATTACTTGGGAAAAGGTGGATTCTAAGAATATTGCAGTGGATGGTAATTTCTGGAATGCTCTGTTGGGCTTCACAGTAGAGTATTTCTATCAGAACCGTACAGACATCTTGACTCCGAAGCAAGCTTCCATTCCTTACTATACCGGTTTGACATTGCCTGACCAGAATATTGGTGAAGTAAGTAATCAGGGTGTCGAATTGATGTTGAGCCACAAAAATCGTATTAATGATATCAATTACTTTGTTTCTGGTAACTTTACGTTTACTAAGAACAAAATTAAATTCTTTGACGAAGCAGCTAATACTCCCGAATGGCAGAGAAGAACCGGACATTCTATCGATTCATGGTTGATGTACAAAACAGACGGTATCTATCAGTCATGGGATGAGATCAATAGCACTCCGCACATGGCTAATGCTCAACCAGGTGATATCAAGTACCTGGATATTGATGATAACGGGGTGATTAATGACAATGACCGTATTCGTAGTAAATATGGCAATGTCCCACAGATTGTATACGGTTTGAATATGGGAATTGAATGGAAAGGACTGGAATTCAGTATGCTATGGACAGGTCAAGCTAGGGCTGAACAGATGATTGTCCCTTATTCTTATAATTTGGACAAAGAATTCTATAATAATCGTTGGATTTCAGCCGAGGAAACTCCTAACTCAAAATATCCGAGAGCGTTTGATAAGGATGATTATGAAAATACCAGATGGAGTGATTTCTGGTTGTATGATGCTTCATTTATCCGTTTGAAAAATGTGGAACTGGCTTATACATTTCCTAAATCTTTTGTAGAGAAATTGAAAATTCAGAACTTGCGTCTGGTATTGACTGGAACGAACCTGTTGACTTTTGATAAAGTGAAAGTGCAAGATCCGGAATCAGATGCGACTTCTACAGGACAGAAATATCCTCAAGCTCGTACTTATACATTTGGAGTTAATGTTAGTTTCTAAATTAGTAACCTTTAAGTTTAAGAATAAATATGAAAACAGCCATATTGAAAAGTACATGCATCGCCCTGTTGATGGGAAATATGTTTTCTTGTGATGTACTGGACGTAGAACCATTGGATTCATATACGGAAGACGGTATCTTTACAGATGCTAATCTTACTGAATCTTATGTGACCATGAATTATACAAAACCACGTAACGGATGGAGTCGTAGTTCATTGAGATTTGTATGTGATGAATCCATGGAGAACTTTAATTGGGCCAGTGCGTGGAGTATTAATACAGGAGGTCTGGCTCCCGATCAATTGGGAGGTCTGGATATTTGGTCGGATTATTATGCCAACATAAAGAATTGCAACATATTCTTTAGTAATATGGATAAGGTGGAAACGATAGATGAACCGAGAAGAAGTTGGTTGATAGGTGAGGCTACTTTTTTCAGAGCTTATTATTATATGGAATTGGTGAACAATTATGGAGGAGTACCCTTGATTACTCGCTTGTTTGAGTTGGATGATCCCGAAATGATGATTAAGCGTAACACTTATGAGGATTGTGTGGACTTTATTGTTTCCGAATTTCAGAAAGCATCCGAGCTTTTGCCGGAAAAATTTGCAGGTGAAAATTTTGGACGGGTAACGAAAGGAGCAGCTTTGGCTATGAAATCACGTATGTTGCTTTATGCTGCCAGTCCATTATGGAATCCGGCTAATGATAAAAGCAAATGGGAAGCTGCTGCTAAAGCAGCAGAAGAAGTGATGAAATTAGGATACTCTTTGGATACTGATTATAAAGGACTTTTCCTAAATCCGATGAGTTCTGAGATTATATTCCAACGTTTGTATAATACGGAATTCGGCCATTGGTATGATTGGTATAACAGTACGAACGGTTGGGGTGGATACTCTTGTACTGCTGTGTTGCAGGAAATGGTAGATAGTTATGAGATGGAAGACGGTACTATGCCTGATCCGGCTTTATATACTTCTGCTACAACAGATCCTTGGGCGGGGCGTGATCCTCGTTTATATGCTTCTGTAGTATGTGACGGACAGTTGTTTAGAGGAACAGAAGTGGAATTTTGGGTAAATAATGATGGAAAAACAGGTGGAATAGATAGTGAGTTTGGTAAGGATGCATGGAACTATTCTAAAACACATTATATTATCCGGAAATTTATGGATGAAAATCTGACAAAAAGCTGGTCGGACAAAGGAAAGCAACCGTGGGTTTATTGCCGTTTGGCAGAAATCTATCTGAATTATGCAGAAGCCATGTATCATTGTGGCAAGGAAGATGTAGCACGTGAATATGTAAATTATATCCGTAAAAGAGCACGTGGAGGCAGAGAGGATATTTTGCCTGATGTTACTGAAAGCGGAGAAGCTCTTTTAGCTAAAATCCAACACGAACGTAAGGTAGAACTGGCTTTCGAGGAACATCGTTTTTATGATGTACGCCGTTGGAAAATTGCGGAAAAGGTGGATAAGGGTGCTTTTCATGGTATAAATATAACTAAGCAGACAGATGGTACAAAGAAATATGAATTATTTAAAATTCAAGACCGCGATTTTGTGGCGCCTGCCAACTATCTGCTTCCTATTCCACGTTATGAAATTCAAAAAAATGATTTATTGGAACAAAATCCGGGTTATGATAAATAGGTAGAAGTATGATTATATGATGAATTCCGGGGACGTATGGTGATGTTCCCGGAATTTTACCTTATTTTGTGAGTCTCAGAAATAATATGAATTATGCATAAAATGAAAGTGATCTTTTTAGTGGGCTATATGCTGCTGACTGTATTTTCTTCTTTCGCTTTGGCCACTGGATCATCTCGTTGGCGAATGTTGGCGGATGGAAGCATTGAATGGGTGCCCGCCAAACAAATCCCACACAGTGACCATATTGAAATGAGTGGAAAACAAGTATCTGTTGTGCTGCGCTATGGGGTGAATGCGGATGGAGCGTTTGTTGTGAATAAAAGTATGGTATGGCCTTTGTTGCGTACCATTCCGAATAATACTCATGCCAGTTTGATGAGGAGATTCGATTGGAATCCATTGGATATGGTTACGGTCAATGGTAGAACTATTACCGATGAAAAAGTGGACAATATCCGCTTGAAGGGTATGTTGACTGTTGAAAGTTCTTATAACGGCGGATGGTATGGGCAGTGTAAAGTGATACGGGAATATTTGCCTTCAACGGACTTGCCTGCATTAATTGAAAATTATCTTTTGATTAATACAGACAAGAATCCCATGTTCGTAGAAATTCCGGTAATAAACAATAGATTGTACACCGATCCGCGGAAAGGAGTGGATGGTTCTTATCTTATTGAAATGAAAATAGATAGAAATGGGTATTTTTCTATACAACCGGGGGATACGCTCTCTTTTAGTGCTTATATTACCGGATATAAAAAAGGACAACCCGCATTGGTCATTAACGGACAGCAGGAGAAGCTGAAACGAATAGAGGCAGTGACTTCATGGATGGATAATCTGGTACTTGAAACCCCTGATCCGATTATTGACCGTATGTTCGCTTTTTCTAAAATCCGGGCTTGTGAAAGTATCTATGAAACTCAGGGAGGACCTATGCACGGACCTGGCGGAGAATCGTACTATGCAGCTATTTGGGCTAATGACCAGGCTGAATATATTAATCCTTATTTCCCATTTACTGGCTATGATTATGGAAATGCATCGGCATTGAACTCATTCAAGCATTTTGCCCGTTTTATGAATAATGAATGGAAACCTATTCCCAGTTCTATTGTGGCTGAAGGGCTGGATATCTGGAATGGAGTAGGTGACAGAGGGGATGCGGCTATGATCGCTTATGGAGCGTCCCGTTATCTGCTGGCCCGTGCAAGCCGTGAGGAAGCAGAACAATTGTGGCCGCTTGTCACTTGGTGTCTGGAATATTGTAATCATAAACTGAACAAAGAGGGAGTGGTGGCTTCGGATACAGACGAATTGGAAAATCGTTTTCCTTCGGGAGATGCTAATTTGTGCACTTCTTCTCTTTATTATGACGCTTTGATTTCTGCTTCCTGTCTGGCACGGGAACTGGGTAAAGGAAATGCGGGCGTTTATCGTAAGCAGGCTGCCATATTGCGTAAGAATATTGAAAAATATTTCGGTGCTTCTGTGGAAGGTTTTGATACATATGCTTATTATAAAGGGAATGACATTTTGCGTTCGTGGATTTGTATTCCATTGACGGTTGGTATAGATGAACGTGCCGAGGCTACTATAAATGCGCTGTTCTCACCACGTTTATGGACGGAAAATGGATTATTGACACAGGCAGGAAGTGATACTTTTTGGGATCGTTCCACACTATATGCCTTGAGAGGGGTATATGCGGTGGGAGAAACGGAAAAAGCGACAGAGTATTTACATCGTTATTCCACTACCCGGTTGTTGGGAGAGCATGTGCCTTATGCCATTGAAGCATGGCCTGAAGGTGGTCAGCGTCATCTTTCTGCGGAAAGTGGCTTATATGGACGTATAATCACAGAAGGCTTATTTGGTATTCGTCCTACCGGTTTTAACAGTTTTATCCTTACACCTCGTCTACCGGAGGTATGGAGTCACATGGCTTTGAGAAAAATAGGGGCATTTGGTTCTAAATTTGACATTGAGATCGATCGTTTGCCTAATAATAGACTTCAGGTGAAAATTATAAATGGAAATAAGATACAACAACATTTTATTAAAGTAGGGAATAAACTTACTATTAAATTAAAGTGAATATGGTATGAAAAAAGCAATATTATTGGGAGTTGCGGCTTTGTGTATGGCAAGTTGTGGCTCATCTTCAAAAGAAAATGCTATTCAGAGATTGCCGTCAGACCAGATATCGGTATTTACCTCTTCGGATAAGCAGTTGGAAAATGCGTACAATTGGGCGAAAAAGATGGCATTGTCATACGCACATGATAATAGTGATCCGGTAGGATATTGGTATGAAGCCGCATTACCGCAGCGCGAGGCTTTCTGTATGCGCGATGTGTCTCATCAGTCGGTGGGCGCTCAGATTTTGGGTCTTGCCAGACATAATAAGAATATGTTCACGCGTTTTGTGGAAAATATTAGTGAAGAAAAAGACTGGTGTACCTATTGGGAGATAAACCGTTATAATAAACCTGCGCCGGCTGACTATACCAATGACAAGGAATTCTGGTATAATCTGAATGCTAATTTTGATGTGATGCAGGCTTGTTTGAAAATGTATCAATGGACGGGAGATGCTGGTTATCTGACAGACCCTCTTTTTACAAATTTTTATGAAAAGTCTGTGAACGAATATGTGCATCGCTGGGCTTTGGAACCGGAAAAGATAATGGATCGCTCTCCTTATATGAATCAGCCTGAGGATTTTAATCCGAATAATAATTTTCATACTTGCAGGGGACTGCCTTCGTATGTGGAGAATTTCCTTGGACTGACGGTTGGGGTGGATTTATTGGCTACGATGTATGCAGGTTTTAATGCATACGCCGAAATGGCCGGATTGACGGGGGATGATGTGAAGATGACAAAAGGAAGAACCCAGGCGGAAGCATACCGGGAAATCTTGGAGAACAGGTGGTGGAACCCTGACAGTTCTTTTTATCAGACTTTTTGGACGGAGGATCAGAAGTTTTATCGGGGGGAAGGAGTTCCTTTTATTCTTTGGTTTGACGCGTCTGAAAATCCGGACCGCATTCGTGCCAGCGTGAAGGACATTTTGAGCCGAGAATGGAATGTGGAGAATATGTCAGCGTTTCCCACCCTTTTTTATCGTTTGGGGTATGATGACGAGGCTTATTATTTTTTGGTAAATCTGCCTCACATGAACAGGTCTGAGTATCCTGAAGTATCTTATGGTATCATTGAAGGTACGGTGTGTGGAGCTATGGGAGTCAAGCCTTTGGCTAGTGAAAGCAGTGTGGCGACTTGCTCGCGTCTGGCGGGCGATTCCCAAAAGGCGGAAATTAAAAATCTGCCTGTTTTTGATGGATATATCACTGTTAAGCATGGAGGCAGGATGAGGACTGATATAGAGAATAACACTTCTAAGAAGTTGACATGGAAGGTTGCTTTTATAGGGGATTATTCTGAAATAAAGGTGAACGGGAAGGTGTATGCTCCGGTCTTGTTGAAAGATATTCGTGGAAATGTGATTTCTGAAGTTTGCGTACCCTTGCCTGCCCACTCTAAGTTAAGTGCGGAAGTTTTAACTAATTTAAACTAACAGATAATGAAAAAGCTGACAATTTTATTTTTATGCAGTTGGATAGTATTGACTACACAGGCACGGAAAGTGTTCCAACTGAACTCGCCTGATGGACATTTGAATACAACTATAACCATAGGGGAACAGTTGACTTATGATATAAAATGTAACGGAAAGCAGGTGCTTGCCGCTTCTCCATTGTCAATGACTTTGGAAAACGGAACCGTGTGGGGGGATCATCCGCAACTGACAAGCAGTTCCCGGAAAGAGGTGGACCAGTTGATTGATTCACCTTTTTATCGCAGCAGCCAGCTACGGGATCATTATAAGAAACTAGTACTTTGTTTTAGGAAAGGATGGAGTGTGGAATTCCGGGCATATAATGATGGAATAGCCTATCGTTTCGTGAATCAAATGAAAAAGCCGTTCAAGATTCTTCAAGAAGAAGTGAACTATCAATTTACCACTGATAAAACGGCTATTGTGCCTTATGTGGTACCGCGTAGTGAGGATCAATTTTATAGTGCGTTTGAGAATACATATACTATTAGTAAAATTTCGGAATTGGATAAGCAGAAGCTGATGTTTCTTCCATTAGTCGTTGAAGTCGGTGACGGAGTTAAAGTGTGTATTACCGAATCGGATCTGGAGAATTATCCGGGGCTTTATTTGTCGGGGGCGACAGGTGGTAACAGTTTGACAGGTGTACATGCTCCTTATCCTGCAAGTAAGCGTCAGGGAGGACATAATAACTTGCAGATGATTGTGGAAAAACGTGAGAATTTTATAGCGAAGGTTGATGGACCACGTACTTTTCCCTGGCGCATGGCGATTGTTACGACTGATGATAAGGATTTGGCTGCAAGTAGTATGACTTATTTGCTTAGTTCACCTTCACGGATTGGTGATCTTTCATGGATAAAGCCGGGTAAAGTGGCTTGGGAATGGTGGAGCGACTGGAATCTGGATGGAGTGGATTTTGTAACGGGAGTGAACAATGATACTTATAAAGCGTATATTGATTTCGCAGCTGCCCATCAGTTGGAGTATGTGATATTGGATGAAGGATGGGCGGTTAATCTGCAGGCTGATTTGATGCAGGTGGTAAAAGATATCAATTTGAAAGAACTGGTGGATTATGCGGCTGCCAGGAATGTAGGTATTATTTTATGGGCCGGTTATTATGCATTCGACAGAGATATGGAAAATCTGTGTCGTTATTATGCCGAACTGGGAGTGAAGGGTTTCAAAGTTGATTTTATGGATCGGGATGATCAGGAAATGGTCGCTTTCAATTATCGGGCGGCGGAAACCTGTGCTAAATATAAATTACTCCTTGATTTGCATGGCATGTATAAGCCGTCTGGATTGAATCGTACTTATCCTAATGTATTGAATTTTGAGGGAGTTCATGGACTGGAGAACATGAAATGGAGTCCGGAGAGTGTGGACCAGGTAAAATATGATGTGACGATTCCTTTTATCCGCCAGGTGGCAGGACCGATGGATTATACACAAGGTGCAATGAGAAATGCTGTGAAGGGCAGTTATTTCCCTTGTAACTCTGAACCGATGAGCCAAGGTACCCGTTGCCGGCAATTGGCTTTGTATGTGATATTTGAATCTCCGCTGAATATGCTGTGTGACACACCGGGCAATTATGAACGAGAAGTTGAATGTACTGATTTTATAACAGGCATTCCTACAGTTTGGGATGAAACACATATTTTGGATGCCAAATTGGGAGAATACATTGTAACTGCACGTAGGAAAGGAGATAGCTGGTATATCGGTGGCATTACGGATGGAGTAG
This sequence comes from Phocaeicola sp. GP0067, assembly GCF_031119655.1. NCBI lineage: Bacteria > Pseudomonadati > Bacteroidota > Bacteroidia > Bacteroidales > Bacteroidaceae > Phocaeicola > Phocaeicola sp. GP0067. Next base: position 32,688 of record NZ_JAVHZY010000014.1, on the reverse strand, counting down.
CAAGAAATCTTGAGATAGATTGTTCTTTCCTTGGAGATAAGGATTATGTGGGGGATTTATTTAAAGATGGTATGAATGCGCATCGTATTGGCAAGGATTTCAAACGCGAGTCCGTTCGTTTGAACAAGCGGGATAAGTTGAAAATACATTTGGCTCCGGGAGGTGGATTTGCAATCAGATTGCAATAAAGTTTTTCATTGTGTGGATAATGTGATGAGGTGGGGGCTGGTAGCATTCCTCATCTCATTGTATTTTAAGTCTAAAATTAAATAACTTTCTTTGTATACCTGCTAAATCATAAGAAAGCATTATTTTTGCAAGAAACCTTGGTTCATTTTATTGGACTTCCAATGATGGAGAAGAACAATGATCAATAGAAATATCTAACTATGAATAAACGGATTTCGCTATTTGCTTTTCTTTTTATACTATGCCTTGCGGTTAGATGCCAGACTAGAAATGTAAGGCACTATACTATTAATGAAGGTTTGGCAAACAATGCTGTATATAGTATATCTCAGGACATGAAGGGCCGGATGTGGTTTGGAACGATTGATGGGGTACATAGTTTTGATGGTAACGGAATTCGTGTATGGCGGGATGAGCGGGTTCCTTCATTAGGCTCTAGTATTTATACTATAAGAGAAGATGACAGGCAAAGGCTTTGGATAGGTAGTGATCAGGGATTGGCTTTATTTAATCTTCGGACTGAGAGTTTCTCTACTTTTGACGTACAGACAGTGTCGGGGGTAAAGATTAATACACCTGTCAGCCATATTATGCTGGATAGTAAAAAAACATTGTGGATAGGTACAGTGGGGCAAGGCCTTTTTCATTATGATTCTCATGCGGACAAGTTGTATCAATATACGGCCCTTGGAAAAATAAATTCCGATTACATTTCATATATATTAGAAGATAGTTCCGGTATTATTTGGGTAGCTACAATGAATGCTGGAGTAAGCCGATTTGTTCCATCGGAGGATCTTTTTCAACAGGTTGCAGCAGATGGGGTAAAGAATACAATCACTTTATTTGAAGATTCAAGGCGGAACCTGTGGGTGGGAAGTAGTGGAAACGGACTTTATTTACTGGAAAAGAAGGATAAACAACTTGTACAAAAATTAAAACCGTCAGATTCTAAAGGGGTGCTTCAGGTACGAAGTATTGTGGAGTGGATACCAGGAGAGCTTTTGATAGCTTCGGATGAAGGATTGACGAGCTATAATATTGTTACAGGAAAAGGTGAAACATTACGTTCGGATTACAGACAGACTAACGGGTTGAATGATAATTATCTGCAGACTTTGTTTGTGGATCATGAACAGGCGCTTTGGGTAGGCACTTATTTTGGCGGAGTGAATTATATTCCACCAACAGGAAATAGTTTTATACACTATTATAGAGGAAATACTCAGTTGGATGCTCGGATTATCAGCGTCTTTGCTCAAGCGGATCAAGATAATCTTTGGTTAGGGACTGATGATGCCGGTTTCTTTTATTGGGATCGTAAGAAAAATACATTTAAATCTTATAAACCTCAACATTCTGTTTCCGGTCCGACTTATCATAATATTCATGCTTTGTTACAGGATGGTGATAAATTGTATATCGGAATGTATATGGGCGGACTTGATATAATGGATCTAAAAACTGGAAAGTTTAAGAATTATAAGTTCGGTAGTTCTTCCAGATCTTTGTATGCATCAGGTATTTATGCGCTCTATAAAGATTCCGCCCAGTGCTTGTGGGTGGGAACTACTAATGGCTTGAATAAATATATTCCTGAAACAGATGATTTTGAACGGATTTATGAGGTACATCCGGCTGATGTGTCTTATATAATGGAAGATAAAAAAGGGTATCTATGGGTATGTTCGCTTAATCAAGGTATTTTTCGTTTGGATAGGAAAACACAAAAATGGGAACATTTTTCTTTACGAACGGGGGAAGAGGAGAATCAGTCCGTTATTCCTTCCAATAAGATTATTACTGCTTGTTTGGATGAAAAAGAAAATTTATGGTTTGGAACAGATGGATGCGGCCTTTTAAAATATAATTATGAGGAGGAAGTTTTTGAGAAAGTGGTTTTACCGGAGAACATACGTGTGGTACACAAGATTATAGCGGCAAATAATGAACTGTGGCTGACGACCAGCAATGGTATGTATTGTTACCAGCCGGAGAATGGGAGTATCAAGATATATAACAAGCTGGACGGATTACAGGAAAATCAGTTTTTGCCCAATTCGGGAATACAGTTGGCGGACGGTACTATTTTTGTAGGAGGTATTAATGGATTTAATGAATTCCATCCGGATAGACTTGCTTCTCCTAATCAAAAAACGACAGTGGTTCTAGCTGACTTTCAGCTGTTCAACAAACCGGTAAAAGTCGGGAGTGACAATTCTCCTTTATCTACTTCCATTACGTATGCAGATCATTTGGTACTGGAACATAAACACTCCATTTTCAGTTTGTCTGTCGCTACGCTTAATTATGCTAATCCTTCTAAAAATCAATATAAATATAAGTTGGAAGGATTTGAAAAAGATTGGACTGAAACAAATTCAGCTCCTCGTGTGACCTATACTAATCTTCCTTCTGGGAATTATACATTCCGTGTCAGTGCTTCTAATGGTGATGGAGTATGGAACGAAAATGCGATTGTTTTTCCTATTAGGGTTCTTCCACCTTGGTGGGCTTCTACCTGTTTTATCATTTTGTATGTTTGTATGGGAATAGGTATGTTGGCTTGTTTATATTATCGCATGAATAAAAAGCAACGTGAGAAATTAATGATGATGGCAGTAGAGAAAGACAAGGAAATCTATCAAAGTAAAATAGAGTTTTTTACGCATATGATACATGAGATAAGAACTCCTCTTACCTTGATATTGGCTCCTCTTGAAAATGTGATGAGATCTACGGGAAGTATCGGAGAGGCTATGCCCCAGCTTTTAGTTATTGAGCGTAATGGAAAGCGATTGCTTAGTTTGGTGAATCAGCTTATGGATTTCCGTAAAGTAGAGTCGGGGGGGATGAATGTTACTTTGGTGGATGTTGACATAAAAGCGATTCTGGCAGCTGTTTGTCAACGTTTCTCTCTTTCGGCGGAACTGAAGAATGTCAAAATTGTACTTACAATGCCGGATGCGGCTTGTTACGCTAAAGTAGATCCGGAGGCATTTACGAAAATAGTGAGCAATTTGCTTACAAATGCATTAAAATTCACGGTTTCCCATATTTGGATTGATTTGATTCCCACAGAGGAAAACAAATTGGAATTGAGGATCAAAGATAATGGTCAAGGAATAGCCGTAGAGGAGCAAGAGAAGATTTTTACTCCTTTTTATCAGATACGCGAGAACAGGCCCACTGATAATATAGGGACAGGTGTAGGATTACTGTTGGTGAAAAAACTGGTGAGTCTGATGCATGGTGAACTAAAACTGGAAAGTGAATTGGGCCTTGGAGCCACATTCATTATATGGTTCGATCGAAGTGAACAAGGTGAAACTTTACAAGATGAGGCTAGGCAGACTGTTATATTGCCTCAGGCACCTATTGATGTGACTGAACAGAAGCCCTATCACATTCTTGTCGTAGATGATAATCAGGATTTATTAAATTATTTACGAATGCTTTTGGCTCCTAGATATCAGATTACTTGTGCTTCGAATGGTAAGGAAGCGCTTGATCTATTAAGTGAACTGATGCCGGATTTGGTTATCAGTGATGTAATGATGCCTGTCATGGATGGTATGGAACTTTGCCGGAAAATAAAACAGAATTTCCGAACAAGTCATTTACCAGTTGTTTTGCTTACTGCAAAGGTGGAAACAGGAGATTATGTGGAAGGATTGGAGAATGGAGCAGACCTCTATGTAGCAAAACCATTTTCTTCAGATATTATAAAAGCGCAGATACATAGTCTGCTGTCTAATAGAGAGCGAATGAAGGGAAGTTTCAAGACCGAACCGATGCTTCCTTCCGCTTCTGTTGCTAGTTCGCGGATTGATAAAGAATTTTTGGAAAAAGTGACTGGTATTATCGAAAGTAGAATGATAGATTCAGATTTTTCTGTTGATGTGTTGGCGCAAGAAATAGGGATTTCCCGTACAGGATTGTTCACAAAACTGAAAGCAGTGTCGGGTATGACCCCGAACGATTTTATTCGTATTATCCGATTGAAGAAAGCAGCAGTGCTGCTTTCTCAAGATGGGGTGCAGGTTAGTGAAGCCTGTTTTCAGGTTGGTTTTTCATCTCCATCTTATTTTGCAAAATGTTTTCAGGCGCAGTTCGGGGTTGCTCCTACGGAATTCAAGCGTATGAAAACTGTAAATTAGTGTAGAACTTTGTTCTTTACGAATTTTTTCCTATCTTGTACCCTCTAATGTTAGAATAGATGAAACAGATCTTCATTCTTTTTTTGCTATGGTTTGGTTTGTCACTATCGGCGCAAGATCAGATCTCTTTGTTGTTTGTCGGTGATTTGATGCAACATCAGGCTCAAATTGATGCAGCTAGGCAAGGAGACGGGTATAATTATAATGATTGCTTCCGTCATGTGAAGAAAGAAATAAGTGAGGCGGATATGGCTATAGGGAACTTAGAGGTGACATTGGGAGGAAAGCCTTATAGAGGGTATCCGGCGTTCAGTGCTCCGGACGAATATCTTCATGCTATAAAGGAAGCCGGATTTGATGTATTGCTGACCGCTAACAATCATTGTCTGGATAAGGGGAAGTTGGGGTTGGAACGTACTATTCTGATGCTGGATTCTTTGAAAATACATCATGCTGGAACCTATAGGAACCCGGAAGAACGTCATAAGAGCTACCCGTTATTGATTGAGAAGAATGGTTTTAGAATTGTATTGTTGAACTATACTTATGGAACGAATGGCTTGAAGACTGATGCTCCGAATGTGGTGAATTATATTAATCGGGAACAAATAAAAAAAGATATTCTTGATGCACGCAGAAAACTTCCTGATGTTATTATAGCCTGTATGCATTGGGGAGTGGAATATTGTTCGTTCCCTGAACGATCGGAGTGTGAATTGGCTAACTGGTTGATTGAACAAGGAGTTGATCATGTAATAGGTTCGCATCCGCATGTACTCCAGCCTATGGAAATTGTAAAAGACCCCCGGACTCCTGCCCGGCATGTCATTGTTTATTCATTAGGTAATTTTATCTCAAATATGTCGAAAGAAAAAACGGATGGAGGAGCTATGGTAAGATTGAAGTTGCAACGGATTTTTCGAATAACCCGTTTAGCGGATTGTGAATATGCATTGGTTTGGACTTCAAGACCTGTTTTAAGTAAAAAAAAGAACTTTGAATTATATCCTGTTACTTTTATTAATAAATCCATTAATAATGAGGAACTTAATGTGATGAAACGTTTCTTGAAAGGAACTGAAAATTTATTAGGAAAATCGAATGGAGGCATAAAAGAGTATTTTTTTGAATAATTTTTCCTCAAAAAGTTTGCAGATATAAAAAAAAGCAGTACCTTTGCATCGCTTTCGAAAGGAAAGCCTAACATGGTGACTATAGTTCAGTCGGTTAGAGCGTCAGATTGTGGTTCTGAATGTCGTGGGTTCGAATCCCACTAGTCACCCCTTCACCTATGAAAGGTTCTGTAAATCTAATGATTTATAGAACCTTTTTCAGTTTTTATGTCTATTAGTGTATTATCATGATGATAAATTTGAAAGATAATAGCGAAAAGGATAAGTATATCTTGGAGTTGTTCCAGACATCTCCTAAGGAGGCTTTTCGTTTATTATTTGATGCTTATCACATGAAATTATGTATATATGCGGTGCAGCTGACCGATTCTTTTGAGATGGCTGAAGATATTGTGCAGGATTTCTTTATCTATTTTTGGGAGAAGAAATATTATTTGAAAATAAATCAGAATCTTCGTTATTATCTTTATTTGTCTGTGCGGAATGCGGCCATCAATGCTTTGCAGAAAAACAACATGTTGTCTATGGAAGAACTCTCAGGCATTGATATGGGTATTCCTGAAGAGTCTATAGATGAAGAGGAGCAAGAGGAACGAAATAAGTTATTATTGGAAAAACTACAAAAATTACCTCATCAGGAATTACAAGTGGTGAGAGCTGTCATTATGGAAAATAAGAAATATAAAGAAGCTGCTGAGGAACTTCATATTTCTGTGAATACCCTAAAAACTCATCTGACAAGAGCATTGAAACAATTAAGAAAAGAATACAATCTGCACTCACTGTTTTACTAAAATTAAATTTTTCTTCTTTTTCTGTCACCCATTTATTAATTTGGACTCTCTTTTATTAAAAGAAAGTAATCAATGAACAAAGAGAATCCAAAAAAGAACAAAAAGTCTTTTGAATATTATATAGCGCAGCGAAAAGAAGAATTTCGTTGTCAATATGATCATGAACGTTCATGGGAAAACCTGCAATATAAGCTTCAAAAAAGAAAGAATCACCGTCTCAGTTTATATTGTGTTGCAGCTTCGGCAGCTTTTCTTTTTCTTATTTTAGGAGTCAGTCACATATTCTCTCTTCACAATAACACACAAAACAAGGAGGCCGTAGTGGCTGCTGTGGTTTCATTTCCGGAAACAGGCAGCCGCAAGGCTATCCTTACTTTAGAGAATGGAGAAAAAGTGGATCTGTCTGTTAAAAAGGGTACGATTTCTAATGCAAATTCTACTGTAATCAATAATAATGCTAATCAATTATTGACTTATAGAAAAGTGGAAGAGGTTTCTTCAACTCCTCAGATTAATACATTGGCTATTCCAAGAGGAGGGGAATATCAGTTGATTTTATCGGATGGAACAAGGATATGGATGAATGCTGAAAGTCTTTTGCGTTATCCAACTTCTTTCATTGGAGAAAAAAGAGAAGTTTTCCTAGAAGGGGAAGCTTTTTTTGAAGTGGCGAAAGATGCTAAGCACCCCTTTATAGTTCATACAAACAGACATTCGGTGGAGGTACTTGGTACAAGTTTTAATATATCTGCTTATCCTGATTATAAGGTATATACGACTCTTGCAGAAGGGCGTATCAAAGTAAGTACAGCTAAAGTTTCGGTTGTGTTAAATCCTGACCAACAAGCGGTTATTGAACCGGATAATGATGATATAGTGACACGTGATGTGCCTGCGTATCTATTTACTTCCTGGGCGAAAGGAAATTATGAGTTTCGTAATACGTCTTTGTCTGAAATTGTTGCCCAACTGTCACGGTGGTATAATGTAGATATCTATTTTAAAAATGAATCTTTGAAAGATAAAAGATTTGCAGGTATCATTTTCAGGGATGAAGAGTTGAATTTTGCTATTGAAGTGATTGAGAGAGTGTCTAATGTACATTTTACTCGCGAAGAAGAAACGATTTACATTGAAGATAAACATGAATGAGAAAGCAAAATGATAGGAGAGAATTGACTTTTTTAAATAATAAATCAACAAACAATTATGAGTACAAAACTTTTGAGCGAAACTATCTGTCGCAAAGGCCTCATGGTGAAATGCTTTGTTGCATTGATAGTGTTTTGTTGTTCGGTGGGCGAAGCGTTTGCCCAAACGAATACTAAGGTGACTATCAATGTAAACAATGTTTTAATCAGAACAGCCTTGGATCAACTGCAAAGGGAAGCAAAGATCCATTTTGTTTACGATGAAGAAAATATTGATTCAGGAAAACGGGTAAGTTTATCTTATACCGAAACTCCTTTGAATGCAGTTTTGGACGATTTTTGTAAACAAACTTCGTTACGATATGAAGTAAAAAGAAATTTAATTCTTATCTTACCTTCAAAGGCTGAGAAAACAACCGGAAAACATGAGCCTTTTTATATGACAGGTGTAGTTACGGATGAAACCGGAGAAAGTATTATTGGGGCTACCATTATGATTGGAGGTACAAGTCAGGGTACTGTAACCGATATAGACGGTCGGTATAGTTTGCAGGTTACTCCTGGTGATTTAGTGTCATTTACTTTTGTTGGAATGGCAGATAAAGTAGTCAAGGTACAAGCTGGTAAGAAAGTAGTGAATGTGAAAATGGAAACTAATGCCACTGCATTGGCTGATGTTGTAGTAACTGGCTATCAGACTTTGTCCAAAGAACGGGCAACAGGATCTTATTCTGTGATTTCAGAGAAAAGCACGAAGGGTAAACTGGAAACGGATGTGTTGTCACGTATTGAAGGACTGGTAGCGGGTATAAATAAAACTTCCAGTAACAGTAATGATGTTGTTATTCGTGGTATTACTACTTATATGGGAAATACAAAGCCATTGTATGTAGTTGATGGTATGCCTTATGAAGGTGATTTAGCATCAATAAATCCGACAGATGTACAAAATATAACGGTATTGAAAGATGCTGCTGCAAGTTCTATTTATGGTGCCCGTGCAGCTAATGGTGTAATTGTTATTACAACTAAACGCGGACAGGAAGGTAAAACTAAAGTAAGTTATAATGGTAGTATTAAGTTGTCTCCAAAACCGGATTTTGATTATTTGAATTTGATGAGTAGTTCCGAGCTGGTAGATATGCAGATTGAAGGGTTTGATTATTATCATACGGCTTATGAGAATTTGAATAAGCGTCAAGCTGTAAATCAGGTAGTTGACTTATTGTATCAGCATGAACGAGGTCAGCTGACAGATAGTCAATTGGCAGATGCTCTGTTACCTTATCGTACAAATGATAATCGTAAACAAATAGAAGATGAATTTGCGCGTGTAGGTATTGTTCATCAACATAATTTAGCTATTTCTGGTGGTTCTAATAAAAATAGATACATGGCTACTGTTAATTATATGGGTGATTATGGTAATCAAAAGTATCAAAGTAAAGATCGTATAGGATTTAGCCTAAAAGATGATGTGGATTTTTTTGATTGGTTATCGGCTGATTTTGGAGTTACAGGAAGCTTTTATCGTTCAAAGGGTGATAATGGAGCAGGTAGTTATAGCAGCTTGATGAGTAGTTATCCTAGTTATTATATGTTAAGGGATTTACAGGGTAATCCACTTAATTTTCAACGTACTAAATCAGATTATGAATTGCAACGTTTGCAAAGTATAGGTTTGATGGATGAAACATATAGTCCGATAAAGAATCGTGCAGAAGAAAGCTATCATAATAATTCCAATTATTATCGTTTGCATGCAGGATTGAAATTTAAACTTCTGGAAGGCCTTAATATTGATCTAAAATATCAGACAGAAGGTACTTATGATAAGAATCGTACTTTATATAGTAATATGTCATATACAGTGCGTAATATGATAAATGATGCAGCTCAATATGATGCGGCAACAGGAAGCCTTACACTGAATGTTCCTAAAGGTGGTCAATTGGATGAAAGCCGTTATGAATCTTATTCATATACAATGCGTGCTCAAGTGAACTTTAATCGTATATTTGGAAAACATGCTATATCTGCGTTGGGCGGTGCTGAACGTCGGTTGGTGCGTCGTACTGGTGCGCAGAATTATTATATGGGATATGATGATAATAGCTTGGGAGTAAAACCTATAAATCCGTTAGCAATGTCTCCTATTAATGGTACTGAAGCTTTGTTGGGGTCGTTTAATTGGGTCTATGGTGAATATAATGCATTGACTCATACAGAAGACCGATATGTTTCTTTTTATGCTAATGGTTCATATACCTTTGACGAACGTTATTCATTAACTGGAAGTATTCGTATCGATCAATCTAATTTATTTGGTACTGATCCTAAATATCAGTATCGTCCGTTGTGGTCCGTTGGTGGTAGTTGGCAGATAGCTAATGAGCCTTTTATGGAAGATTGTATGTGGTTGAATCGTTTGAATTTGCGTATGACTTATGGTGTGGGTGGTAATGTTCCTAAGGATGCAGGGCCGTATATGACTGTGGTTGATAGCGGATATAATGAATGGGTTGGAGATTTTGGTTCGTATATACAGAATCCACCCAACTCTCAACTTCGTTGGGAGAAAACGGCTTCTACCAATGTCGGGATTGATTTTTCAGCATTCAATTCTCGTTTAAGCGGTAGTATTGATTATTATTATAAGAAAACTACGGATTTATTAGGAAATCGTAATGCGGATCCGACGTTGGGTTGGGCAAGTCTATTGCAAAATTATGGCTCGATGTTTAATAGAGGTGTAGAATTGTCATTACAGAGTGTAAATATTCAAAATAAGAATTTTACTTGGGGAACAAATTTAATGTTTAGTTATAATAAAAATGAATTGACAAATTTAGAAGGTACAAAAGAAACGGTTTTTTATTATAGTGCATATAATGTAGCAGCTGTTGGTTATCCTATTAATAGTGTCTTTAGTTATCGTTATGCAGGACTTGATCCGACAAATGGGAATGTGTTGGTGTATAATAAAGAAGGAGAAAAAGTTTCAAAAGTAAGTTCTATTGATGATATGGTATATTCTGGAACTCGTACTCCAAAGTATACGGCATCATTGAAAAATTTCTTCTCTTATCGTGATTTTGATTTTTCATTTATGTTTGTATATTATGGCGGGCATGTGTTACGTGATGTTGTAGCTGGATATATGGGTGGTGCACCAAGTGCGAATCTTACTCGTAAGGCTTTAAACCATTGGAGGAAACCGGGGGATGAAAATATTCCGGGAGTAGCTCCGTCTTTTAATAGGAATATTTATTATACAGATGCGCAGGCATGGTATTCGGCAGACATCCATGTAAAAAAGGCAGATTATATTAAATTGAGAGATATCTCACTGAGTTACAATTTGCCAAAGAATTGGTTGAGGAAATATTTTATAGAATCGGCTGCTGTGACTTGTCAAATTAGTAATGTGTGGTGGTGGGCTGCTAACGGAGATATTGATCCGGAAGCGTATACTACATCGGGATATGGATGGGGAGCATTGACTCTTCCGAATCCTACTACTTATACAATTGGTTTGTCTCTTAATTTTTAAACGATTGAATAGATAAATATGAAATTATATAAATTTTTACTTTGTGTATGTTTGGCGTTACCTGTAATGTCATGTGATGATTATTTGGATATACAACCTAAAGGGATTGTAATTCCGGAAAAGAGTGAAGACTATGAACGTTTATTGAATTATGCTCAATTGCTAAAGGCTTCTGAATCATATCCTAACTTTATGACAGATGATGTTTTCATGCCTTATGAAGATGATATGACTGGAGGATTTGTTTCTCTGGAGTTGCCGAAGCAGCATTTATATGCGTTTAATAGTGAAATCTTTGGAGAAGGAGAGAGTGACGGTCTTTGGGAATACTCTTATAATCGTATTTATTATTATAACGTAGTTATTGATGATATAATGGGGGCTACTCAAGATACTGAAGAACATAAAAAGCAATTGAGGGCTGAAGCATTGGTTGGGCGTGCTTTTGAGTATTTGACTTTGGTTAATGCTTATGCTAACCATTACGATCCGTCGACTGCTGCTACAGATCCTGGCGTTCCATTGATGTTGGATAAAAATATCAATAAAACAAATTTGCAGCGCGCTACAGTGCAGGAAGTATATGATCAAATTAAGGCGGATCTGGATGAGGCTGCTCCTAATTTACCGGAAAAACCGGTGTTGAATGCCTATCGTGCATCTAAGCCGGTGGGGTATGGGATGTTGGCACGTATGTATCTTTATATGGGAGATTACAAAAAAGCTTTGGAGAATGCGGTGATCTCATTACAGAATAATTCAACTTTGATGAGTCTTTTCCCGTATAAAGTAGTGGATCGTGATAAATATATTGGTAGGATTGATGTTCCGGATGGAGATGAGAATCCGGAAAATATTTATATTCGTTTGGCCCCCTGGACTTTTGGATTTAGTGCTACTGCATATGCTTCTGAAGAATTGGCTTCTTTGTATGATCAGGAAAAGGATCAGCGTTATCTGTTGTATTTTACGAAATATTTAGGTGGGATAGATTTGGATTATCCTCTTTGGGCGCCTTATATTTATGCCAACATGGCTATGTCTACCCCGGAAATGTATCTGATAGCAGCAGAGTGTGAAGCTCGTATAGGTAGTAAAGACAAAGCTATGGAATATATTAACACCTTGCGTGATAATCGTATTATTGATAATGTCCCTTTGGTTGCAAGTGATAACAAGGATGCATTGGTAAAAGTCTTGGAGGAAAGAAGACGGGAAATGCCTATGCTTGGCTGTACCCGCTTGATTGACTTGAAACGTTTGAATCGTGAACCTGAATTCGCAAAGACTATTGTGCATGAGGTGAATGGTGTAGAGTACAGATTGGAGCCCAATAGTCCTAAATATATTTTGCCTATTCCACCCTCTGTACTTCGTTTTAATCCTGATATGATTCCTAACATAAGATAAAAGATATTTTAATGAAAAAACTAACGATTATGATGGCAACAGCAGCATTATGCTGTTGCCTGGGTTCCTGTAACAGTGGAACTAAGCAAGAATTGGCGAATACGGTTCATTTGAAAGGCCAGTTGCTTGATATGGGTAGCCAGAATGTGCGTATGAGATTTGACGGAGCAGCATCTATGCTAGGTGACAGCCGGGATATTTTGTTGAAAACGGATGCTGCCGGTTATTTTGATACTACTTTTGTACTTAAAGAGCCGACATATTATACTATCAGCCGCAACACATTGTATCTTACTCCAGGAGATGACATGACTATCAAAGTAACTCAGACAAATACAGAAGCGGAATTCTCGGGAATCGGAGCCGAAGCCAATAATTACATGAAGTTCCGTCTTTTTCCGAAAGGTGGTTCTTATCTGGAAGCCGGTGGTAACTTGCGTGGAGATTTTGTATCCACTAAAGCGTTGGTTGACAGCTTGGCCGCTATACGTATGCATACATTGGATACGTTAAGTAATGTGTCTGATGCATTTAAAAAGCTGGAAACAGCACGGATCAAAGCGGATATTATTAATAGTTATATCTGTTATGCAAGTTATTCAAGGATGTTTGCCGGAGTGAAGACGGAAGAAGAGATGCGGGCTAAATGGAATGAATTTAATGTTTCATTAACTCAGGATGTAACTCCGCTATATAAGGAGATTATGAATGAAGATATGCTGAATGTAGCTGTGGTGCGCGATGTTTTGTCTTATCAGGAAGATTCTACATTGGCTTCTCTTTGGTTTAAGGATATTTCCATTCCTGCGCGTACTACGGAATTATATGCTTGTGCTAAAATAGTCGATAATCTGAGAAATGAAGCTTCTGAACAGACTGTGAACGAGGCGAAGGCATTTTTGCAAACAGTGAAGAATGCTGATTTTGCAACAGAAATTGAAGGAAAGATTGTTCAAGCTTCCAAGTTGCTTCCCGGACAACCTGCCATTGATTTTGAGATGTTGGATGTGGAGGGTAATGTGAAGCATCTTGCAGATTTTAAGGGTAAGGTGATTTATATTGATTTATGGGCGACCTGGTGTGGGCCTTGCATTCAGGAATCTCCGGCATTTGAGGCTTTAGGTAAGAAATATGTGGGTAAGGATATCGTTTTTCTTCCGGTTTCTACAGATACTACAACGAAACCTTGGTTAAGGTATTTGGATGGACATAAGAAAGAATTGACTCAATATCATTCCAATGATGTTGCTTTAAAAGAAAGTTGGGCTATCATGTATATTCCTCGTTTTATTTTGATTGACAAGGATTTCAATATTGTGAATGCATACGCTCCACGTCCGTCAAGTGAAGAGATTGGTACTTTGATTGATTCTGTTCTTAATAAATAGTAAATTTATGATTTATAAAAAATATCTATTATTAGGCGTTTCTTTATGCATGTTAAATGCTTGCAATGAGTCTAAGTCTGTGTCTTTAGAGGGTAGTCTTGATGGAATCCAGGCTGATTCTATCTATTTATATCAAGTAGACAATGAGCATTATGGTAGTGTGAAACTGATTAAATCTATTGCTGTTACCGATGGTAGGTTTGCTTATCCCACTGATTCTGTACAAGCCGGTCTTTATTGTTTCTCTTTGCAGAATATGGAGCGTGGAGAGTATTTACAGCAATACGCTAATTTGTTTTTGGAACCCAAATCCATGCAGCTTACCTTGGGTAAGGATAAGTATGATCAACTGAGTTTACATGCTACAGGGTCTGCATTGCAGGAGCAATACGAAGCCTTGCAAGAAGCGAAATATGTAGCAGGTAATCGTATGGTTCTCGATTCTTTGGATCATATGTTCTATGAAGCTCGTGAAAAAGGGGATCGTGAGGAAATGGAGCGTATCCGGGAGGTTTCCAGTCCTTATTATGAGAGTGCCTCGGAACAGACCCGTAAACTGATAAATGGGGAAATTGCTAAAAATAAAGGCTCATACTTCGGTTTGTATCTTTATTATACTTATCGCTTCCAAAATCATACTTTTAATACAGTTGAGGAGATTGATGAGGCACGTAACTTCATAGGCAGTTTTGATGAGGCGTCCAGGCAAAGTGGTATATATGTAAAAATGCAAGAAGGTTTGGATAAATTTGCTAGGTGTGCTACCGGTAGCGTTGCTCCTGCTATAACAGGAATTGATTTGAAAGGGAATTCTGTCAGTTTGAACGATTTCAAGGGTAAATATGTTCTAGTCGATTTCTGGTTTGCCGGTTGTAGTTGGTGTCGTAAGGAAACTCCTTATCTGTTGAAGACGTACAATGCTTTCAAAGATAAAGGATTTACTATTTATGGTGTGTCTACAGACCGTCGTGAGGAAGATTGGAAAAAGGCTATTGAAGAAGACAAGAGCTATTGGAATCAGGTTCTGTTGCAGAAAGACGACGTGAAGGATGTGTTGGAATCATACTGTATTGTCGGTTTCCCACATATAATTTTAGTAGATCCGGAAGGTAAAATTGTAGCGAAGGAGTTGCGTGGAGATGATCTTTATAATACCGTCGAAAAGTTTGTAAACGGAGCAAAATAAAGAATTGTGTTTTTTAACTCATAAAGCAGTAGGCTGGGAATGTCCGGTCTACTGTTTTTTCTTTTATGGAATATGGTTTTTTTTGAAGGAATGATATGGTTTTATTATAGGTAGTGATGTTCTGTATTGTATTTATTTTTTAAATAAATCTAATGTGTGACCTGTATTTCTTTAATGTTTTCCTTTTGAAGAACATATTGTCTGTCGGATAAGTTAAAAGTTTACCTTTGCAATATAATCAGAGGATGAGATATTGATCTATAATAAATATTATAAATAAAACGCATAGGTATTGTAAGCGTACAATACTTTTTGGTGGTCTCGTTGGATGCTTGTGTTCAGATTTAAGGCGAGGTCACCTTATTCTCGTAGAGAATTTAGATTTTAATTTGAATGATACTTGCTCGCGATGAGTAGGTATCATTTGTTTTTTAGGGGGGGTATTATGGAAATGGAAAATAGGTAGGTCTTTCTCCAAAACGTTGTTGATTGAATAAAACAAGTAAAAGAAAGAATTTCTCTATGTTAAGATAACAGTTTACTTTAAATTCTTAACTTTGTTCCCCTTGAAAAATGATTGTTACAAGATAATTTAACAGCTAAAAATGCAACAATATAAAAGACCGGAAGCTATAAAACGTATGAATGAGCTGGCGGGTAGCCGGAAGCCTTTCCTTTTTATTATAGATTATAAACAGCAGTGTTCCTTGATAGAGGAAATAAGTCGGATTGATTCTACCCGTTGCCGTTATAACTTTAATGGAGTGAAAAATGTGGATACTGTAACAGAAAGTTACAGTGGGCGGATAGACTGGAACTTTGTTCCAATGTCTTTGACAGACTACCGGCAGGCTTTTGAAATCGTAAAACGGAATATTCTGGCAGGTAACAGCTATCTCGCTAATTTGACTTGCAAGGTTCCTGTCAGTACTAATCTTACTTTGGAGGATGTGTTCCGGTACTCCAAAGCGCTTTATAGACTTTGGTTGAAAGATAAACTGGTCTGTTTCTCACCCGAAATTTTTGTTCGTATAGAAGATGGCGAGATAAAATCTTTCCCCATGAAAGGAACGATTGACGCTACCTTACCTAATGCGGAAAAACTGTTGATGGATGATCCTAAGGAAACTGCCGAACATGCTACCATTGTAGATTTGATTCGTAATGATTTGAGTATGGTGGCGGAACAGGTCAGGGTTGTCCGCTATCGTTATTGTGACCGGCTTGAAACCAATAAGGGACCTATCTTTCAGACAAGCTCCGAAATATGTGGTGTCTTGCCCAATGATTACCCGTCGCATATAGGAGATATTATATTTCGTTTGTTACCAGCCGGTTCCATAACCGGAGCGCCCAAATCCAAGACGATGGATATTATTGAAGAAGCGGAAAATTATGAGCGTGGATTTTATACGGGCATAATGGGTTATTGTGACGGCAGGACTTTAGACAGTGCGGTGATGATCCGTTTTTTAGAACAGGAAGGAGAGAATCTTTATTATAAGGCGGGGGGAGGAATTACTTCAAAGAGTGATTTACAAAGTGAATATAATGAAATGATACAGAAGATTTATGTACCCATTTATTGAAACTATACGGATAGAACAAGGAAAAGCGTGTAATTTGTCTTATCATAATGAAAGACTGAACAATACCCTTCATCATTTCTGGCCGGACTGTGCCGGCATAGAATTAGGTGAATACCTGAAATTGACACCGGAGATGAACGGAATGAAATGTAGGGTGATTTATGATGGAGGTGGAATAAAAGAAATTAGTTATGAAGCCTATCAGATGCGTCCGGTACATTCTTTGCAGTTGGTTTATTCGGATGATATAGATTATACTTATAAAAGTACAGACAGGGAAGCTTTAAACCGGCTTTTTGCCTGCCGTGGAGAACGGGATGATATTTTAATTGTCAGACGCGGACTGCTGACCGATACTTCCATAGCTAATATTGCCTTGTTTGATGGTAAGGATTGGTTCACACCTAAATTACCTTTGTTGAGAGGGACTTGCCGTACAGCATTGATTGACAACGGAATTATAAAAGAAAAAGATATCCGGCCGGAAGAACTATCCTCTTATTCTTTTGTTAGGTTATTTAACGCTATGATTAAATGGGGAGCGTTGGAATTTTCTACCGGAACCATTTACGGATAATAAGAAAGAAGGTGGAATTTTGAAGATTTTTGTTTGTTTCCTTAAATAATTTGCTATATTTGCAAAAAAAATATAAATATAGGTAGGGTATGAGATTGCGGACAGTTGCCAAGTTGGGTATGGTGCTATCAGTGGTATTGTTTTGTACGGCTGTGGGCTTTTACGGCTTTGCTAAGTTAAGCCTGACGGATAAGAGTCGTGAGATCAATCTCTTCTCACTTGTACCGGCTGATTGCATCGGTGTGTTGGAGAGTGATAATATTAATTATTTTCTGAATGAATTTCCTCAATTGAACTATTCTGAAGAACTGGGTAATTTCCAGTTTCCCGGTTTGTTTAATTATGTGTTGGGAGGTTTGAACGAATATACCACTAACACTGCTCATGGTCTGAGCAGTAAGATGAGCCGGGTAGTGGTCAGTTTCCATTCTCCGGGTACTCCGCGTGACCAGGTGGTATATTTCCGTATGGGGGCTGATGATAAGGAAACATTGGGAGATATGTTGTTAGAGAGAACTCCGGGAAGTTTTTCACCTAAAAAAGAGAAATACAGAGGAAAAACTATAGCAGTCTATCCATTGGGCAATAATGATTTTCTAGCTGTCTATAGCGAGGCGGGATTCTATGTGGTGAGTTATCAGAAGAGTTTGATAGAGAAAGTGATTGATGCGCATGAGGATGAAGAGAAAGCATTGAGTAATGATCCCGTGTTTGCCAAAGCGATGCAGAAAAAGAAAACGCATAACTTCCTGACTTTATACGGACGTACGCCGTCTATGCCTTTCTTGCAGGATAACAGTGGCTGTTGGAGTGAGTTTGACTTTCACATGAACAGTGATGTGGTGTACCTCACCGGAGATACTTTTATGCCTGATTCATGCGGCTGTGTGAACCAGATGGCCGAAAAATTGAAGAATATTCCGGATATAAGGGAAGATAGTTTGATTATTTCTGCTGATAAAGATTCCATGGCAAATTATATGGAAGAGGCCTACGAAAGAAATAGCAGGACATTGTTCAATGAATGTGTAGCTAATCTTTCACGTGATGCAGCCTTTATGCTTGTGGCGGACATGAACAAGATTTCCCGCAACCCGGAACGTTTCGAGCCTTATTTGCCGGCATTTCTGTTGGAGAATGCTCCTTTATTCCATTCGTTTATTCTTTCAACCCAATTGTCGGTTGTGAACGACCGGCTTTCCCATATCATGGTACTGACATATAAGGATTAGCGCAACTTATGTCGGTGGAAGTGGGGAGCCACTTTGCTTCTAAAATAAAATAACGAAATAACAGTGAGTGCGGCTCCGAATAGATAGGCCATCTTGAAGGTGGCTATTTCTGCTATATATCCGCCCAATAACATGCCGGCGCCTATACCTACATCCCACGAAGTCAAGTAGGTACTGGTTGCCGTACCACGCTGGTTGTTGGGGGCCAAGTTCACAAACAGCGTGTTATAGGCAGGGAACATGGTTCCAAACCCAATACCTAGTAAAAGAGCTATGGTGAACAGAAAATAAGTGGTCCATTGCAGACTCCATGTTGTCAGCCATCCGCATGAACTCAAACCGAAGAAACAGAAGCAGACCAAATACAGGCCGGCTTCAATAACTTGAGTAACCATTCCCCGGTCTACCAGGCGTCCGGAGAAAAGACGGGAAACTGCCATTCCCAACGCCATGAAGGTGAAGAAGAAACCGGTGGATGCCTGGATACCTATTTGCTTGGCATACATTGCAACGTAATTGGTGGTCATGCCATAAGGGATGGATAGTAATAACAAACTGAAACCTGCCGGTATTCCTTTAAGCAAAATAAAGCGGTCCAATGATATCGGTTCTCGTTTTACAGGAGGTTTGTAGGTGGTCTTTACCAATGAGGCGCATAGAAATCCTATCAGGCAGGAACCTAATGAGCAACAGAAAATAAGCGTATAGTCTGCTCCTGCATCATGCAGGAAGAGTCCGGTCATCGGTCCGATGGACATGGCTATATTGTTTGCCAGCCCATAATATCCTAATCCTTCCCCACGGCGTGAAGAAGGCATGATATCAATGACAATGGTATTTCCGCTGACTGTCACCATGCCGAACGATACTCCGTGTATAATGCGGAATAAAATAAATAAGGTGAGTGTTCCTGCAATGAGATATCCTCCGAAGATGGCGGTAAAAGTGAAATAAGCCAACAGATAAAGTGGTTTGCGGGCAAATGTATCTAACAGATAGCCGGAAAAGGGGCGTATGCACAGGGCGGCAATGGTGTAACAGGAAAGTACGACCCCTATGGTTGTTTTGTTGGCGTCAAAAACTTCTGCCAGATAGAAAGGCAATACAGGCATCAGTAACCAGAATCCAAAGAATAATAGAAAATTGGCTGCCAGTATTTCTATATAATTTTTGGTAATCAGCTTGTCCTTCATAAGCAATAATGTGCTAATATGTCAATGTATCAATATGCTAATGTGGCAATATGTTAATATGCCAATTGACCGCGTTCTATTCCGCATGGCAATTGGCATATCAGCACATGGTCACATTGACACATTATTAATTGGCTGCTTCGAATTCTTTCAGGAAGCGGGTATCGTTTTCAGAGAATAATCGTAAGTCGTTTACACGATATTTCAAGTTGGTGATGCGTTCAATACCCATACCTAGCGCATAGCCTGAGTAAACTTTGCTGTCAATGCCGTTGGCTTCCAATACATTCGGATCCACCATACCACATCCCAGAATTTCCACCCAGCCTGTGCCTTTACAGAACGGACAACCTTTTCCGCCGCAAATATTACAACTGATATCCATTTCGGCACTTGGTTCGGTGAACGGGAAATAGGACGGACGCAGACGGATTTGAGTATCTTCGCCGAACATTTCTTTGGCAAACAACAGCAATACCTGCTTCAAATCAGTGAATGATACATTCTTGTCAATGTAGAGTGCTTCCACTTGATGGAAGAATGCATGGGCACGATAACTGATCGCTTCATTGCGGTATACACGTCCCGGACAGATGATGCGGATAGGAGGTTGCGAATGTTCCATAGCTCTTGCCTGTACGGAAGAGGTGTGAGTGCGAAGTACGATGTTCTTTTTCACATCTTCCTGATTGGCTTCGATGAAGAAAGTATCTTGCATATCACGTGCAGGATGGTCTTCGGCAAAATTCATGGCAGTGAATACGTGCAAGTCGTCTTCTATTTCGGGACCGTCGGCAATACTGAAGCCCAGCCGATGGAATATATCAATGATTTCATTCTTTACAATGCTCAGCGGGTGGCGTGTTCCCAGTTCGATGGGATAAGCCGTACGGGTAAGATCCATTTCGGCTGCGCTGTTATCTTGGGTCTCGAAAGCTTCTTTCAATGAGGCGATACGCTCCTGAGCCTTGTTCTTCAGCTCGTTCAGTTTCATACCCACCTCTTTTTTCTGCTCGGCAGGTACGTTGCGGAAGTCTGCCATCAACTCATTAATCGCTCCTTTTTTGCTAAGATATTTAATGCGCAAGGCTTCCAATTCTTCCGCATTGGCTGCTTGCAAGCCTTCAATTTCCTGAAGTAATTGTTCTATTTTAGCTAACATAGTTTCTTCTTTATTTTTTAATGACCGCAAAGTTAGCGAATTAAACCCATATATTTTGCTGAAAACTAAAAAAAACGATATTTTTGCATCGATTTTTTCTAAATATAGAAAATGAGAAAACTTATAATCGGAGTTTGTCTGCTTATGCTGATAAGCTCCTGTGGAGGTGGGAAAAAGAAAATGGACCCCTTCGAGACGCTTACTGAGGAGATTGATTCGCTGACTGCAACCCCGGACACAACAGAAGCGATGGCTGCGGTAGAGGAAGAACCAATGGTTCCCGCTACGGCCGACGAAAGTTTTGCCGACTTTTTCTACAATTTTGCCAGTGATGAAAAATTACAATTGTCACGCATCGTGTTCCCTTTGCCGTATTATACAATGGAAAAGAAAGAGCACATTGAAAAGGAGCAATGGAAACACGATCCTTTATTCAGCCGGCAGGATGCCTATACAGTTCTGTTCGATAAGGCGGAAGACATGGAAATGGAGAAAGATACGGGTCTAACCAGTGTCAAGATAGAATGGATTTACTTGAAGAAGGGAAAAATCAAGCGGTACTATTTTGAGCGGCTGAAGGGGCTGTGGAAACTGGAAGCCATAGATTTTGCGGATATGCCGAGAGAGGATACCGGTAAGGAGGACTTCTTTGAGTTTTATGAACGTTTTGCCAATGATTCTGTTTTCCAGTTGTCTCGTTTGCACGAACCGTTGAAGTTTGTGACCGCTGATCCCGAAGACGAGTTTCAGATACTGGAAACGACTTTGGAGGCCGGGCAATGGTTCGCATTCCAGCCTGTATTGCCTCGTGAGAATCTGACTAATGTAAACTATGGCCAGAACGAGAATGTGCATTCCAATACGAAGGTGATTGAAATGAAAGGTTTTGGCAATGGATTTAATAATACGCTCTATTTTGAACGGCGCCACGGTCTGTGGAAACTGATGCAGTTTGAGGATCTGAGCGATTGATTTGATTGTAAATGAAGGAAATAAAAGACTACTCTCTGTTGCCTCATAATACATTTGGTATGGATGTGAAGGCATCTTTGTTTGTGGAATATGAATCGGTGACAGAGCTGCAATCCATCTTGTCGGATAAAAAACTGATGGCCGGTAACTGGTTGCATATTGGCGGAGGAAGCAATCTGCTTTTTAAAGGTGATTATGCGGGAACTGTCCTGCATTCGGCTATCCGGGGGTATGAGGTGGTTGCTGAAAACGAACAGGAAATAGAGGTAAGGGCAGGAGCCGGTGAGGTGTGGGATGATTTTGTGGCATATACCGTGAAAAACAGTTGGTATGGTGCTGAAAATCTGTCATTGATTCCCGGTGAAGTGGGTGCTTCTGCCGTTCAGAATATCGGTGCGTATGGTGTTGAGGCAAAAGATTTGATTGTAAGTGTGGAAACCGTCGAGGTGGAAACCGGCAGGAAACGGATTTTTACCAAAGAGGAATGCCGTTACGCTTATCGTGAAAGCATTTTCAAGAAAGATTTGAAAGGTAAATATATAGTGACTTACGTCACCTATCGTTTAAGTAAACAGCCGGTTTTTAATCTGGAGTATGGAAATGTGCGTGGCGAATTGGAAAAGCGAGGAGGTGAGGTGGCATTGGAGAATGTAAGGAAGGTGATTATTGCCGTGCGTGAAGCCAAGTTGCCCGATCCCCGGGTGCAGGGAAATGCCGGAAGTTTCTTTATGAATCCGATTATTCCACGCAGGCAGTTTGAAATAGTACAGCAACAGTATCCTGATATGCCACATTATGAGGTGGATGGCAATAGGGTGAAGATTCCTGCTGCATGGATGATAGACCGTTGCGGCTGGAAAGGCAAACAAATAGGACGCGCGGGTGTTCATTCTAAACAGGCATTGGTCTTGGTGAACTGTGGAGGCGCTACGGGAGATGAAGTGATTGCTCTTGCCAGACGGATACAGGAGTCTGTGCTTCAAAAGTTCGGGGTGGCTATCTCTCCCGAAGTGAATTTTATATAAGGTATGATATGAAGATTACAATACTAGGCAGCGGAACGTCTACGGGAGTACCCGAAATAGGGTGCAAATGTCCGGTATGCACCAGCAGCGATCCCCGGGACAACCGTTTGCGTTGTTCGGGACTGGTAGAAACGGAAGGGCTCCGGATTCTGATAGATTGCGGTCCCGATTTCCGTGAACAGATGATACGGTTGGACGATTTCAAGCCGTTGGACGGTGTTTTGATTACTCATGAACACTATGACCATGTAGGAGGCTTGGATGATTTGCGTCCTTTCTGTCGTTTTCGCGATGTGCCGGTTTATGCCGAACAATATACGGCAGAGCGTTTACGCCAGCGTATTCCTTATTGTTTTGCCGAACATCTTTATCCGGGAGTTCCCCGTATTACATTAGAGGAAATTGTTCCCGATTCTCCTTTTATTATCGGCAATCCCGAAGGAAACAAAGTAGAGGTGACACCTCTTCGGGTAATGCACGGCAAACTGCCCATTTTGGGATACCGTATCGGCCGGATGGCATGGATTACCGATATGTTGACGATGCCTGGGGCTGAATATGATTTGCTGCAAGGACTGGATGTGTTGGTAATGAATGCATTGCGTCCTCAGCCTCACCATACCCACCAGAATTTGAAGGAGGCTTTGGACAATGCACAAAGAATAGGAGCCGGGGAAACCTATTTTATTCACATGAGTCATCATATAGGATTACATGCTGATGCTGAACGGTTATTGCCGCCGCATGTGCATTTTGCATACGATGGAATGAAAATTTGTTTATAAAGCCGGCTTCAACGAATACCGGCACAATCCGTTCAACCCGCATTCCGAACATTTCGGTGTCCGTGCCACACAAACATATCTTCCGTGTAAAATAAGCCAATGATGTGCGGTGGGCACAATCTCCTTCGGAATATACTTCATCAGATATTTCTCGGTAGCCAGCGGTGTGGTGCAGGTTTGAGGAACCAGCCCGATGCGGTGGCTCACGCGGAACACATGTGTATCTACCGCCATGGCCGCTTTATTGAATACTACACTTTGGATGACATTGGCTGTCTTGCGTCCCACTCCCGGCAGTTTGACCAGTTCTTCCAATGTTCCCGGTACTTCGCTATGAAAATCTTTCACCAGCATTTGCGCCATGCCCACCAGGTGTTTTGCCTTGTTGTTGGGATAACTTACACTCCGTATGTATTCATAAATCACTTCCGGCGTCGAAGCGGCCAATGCCTCAGGAGTCGGGAAATCCCGGTAAAGAGGAGGGGTGATCATATTTACCCGTTTGTCCGTGCATTGTGCACTCAGGATAACAGCTATCAATAACTCGAATGGGTTATTGTAATGAAGTTCGGTTTCGGCAACAGGCATCGCTTCTTGAAAATAAGCGATCACCTTGTTATAAAGTTCTTGTTTTTTCATCTTACCTTCTTTTTTCGGTTACAAATATAATTGATAAATCAATAGGGTAGAATTATTCGGGCAATTCATTTGTTTAGTTGAGTAAACTTCTTATATTTGCATAAATATATTAGATTTATGCAGCTTAACGTAAAGAATGAAACTTCTACATTGAAAGCTGTGGTGCTTGGACAACCCGGTTCCATAGGGAAGGTCCCCACGCTGGAAGAAACTTATGACGCCAAGTCATACGAGTCCGTATTGCATAACATATACCCCCATGAAGAAGATATTTTCAAAGAGATGAGATGCTTTGAAAGCGTATTGTTGAAATATGGGGTACAGGTCTATCGCCCGTGGACACTGGAGAATTGTAATCAGGTGTTTGCCCGTGATGTGGGGTTTGTGATTGACGACAAGATTATTGTTTCCAACATCATCCCCAACCGGGAGGATGAGAAGGAAGCCTACGAAGTGGTCTATAATCAGATAGCTTATAACAAGATTTTCAACCTTCCCGAAAAGGCGCACGTAGAGGGAGGTGATGTGGTGCTTTACAATAATATAGTGTTTGTAGGCCTTTATACCCAGCCCGATTACCCGCAGATGAAGACGGCACGTACCAACCGGTATGCTTTTTCCTTTCTGAAAGAAATCTGTCCGGGGAAGATATTCATCCCCTTGGAGCTGAAAAAACATAATACAGATCCACGTGCGGGGATTCTGCATCTGGATTGTACCTTTATGCCGGTAGGGAAAGGGCATGCGATTATTTATAAGGACGGATTTATGTATCCTCAGGATTATCATACTCTGCTCGATTTGTTCGGCAGGGAGAATGTATTTGAAATAACGCGGGAAGAGATGTACTATATGAATACGAATGTCTTTTCCATCTCTCCTGAGGTAGTGGTTTCTGAAAAGAACTTTATCCGCCTGAATACCTTTATGGAAGAGGTATGGGGAATGACGGTAGAGCGTGTACCTTATTATGAAATATCTAAGATGGGCGGACTGTTGCGCTGCTCCACCTTACCATTAATCCGAGAAAATGACTAAACAAACAACAAACCACATTTTGATGGTGGAACCCGTGGCCTTCGGGTTCAATGAAGAAACAGCGGCCAACAATTATTTCCAGCAGCGGACAGTTGCGGCAGGTGAAACAGTACAAGCTTGTGCCTTGAAGGAATTTCGGGGCATGGTGGATAAGTTGCGTGCAAACGGCATAGAGGTAATAGCGGTACAGGATACCCAGATACCTCATACTCCGGATTCCATATTTCCGAACAACTGGGTGTCCTTTCACGACGACGGAACGGTGGTGCTGTATCCTATGTTTGCGGAAAACCGCAGGGCGGAAAGACGGGCGGATATCTTGCAGCGGATAGAGTCGGAGGGGTTCTGCATCCGTCGGAAGGTAGATTATACAGGTTTTGAAGAAGAAAACCGGTTTCTGGAGGGGACCGGGGGAATCATTCTGGACCGGGTGAACCGTTATGCATACGCGGCTTTGTCGCAAAGGGTGGACGAAGCTTTATTTGGTCGGTTCTGCAAGGAGCAGAATTTTATTCCGGTGTCCTTTCATGCTTATCAGACTGTAAACGGACAACGTCTGCCCATTTATCATACCAATGTCATGATGTGTGTGGCGACAGATTATGCGGTCGTTTGTCTGGACAGCATCGACGACGTGGAAGAGCGTGAGCAGGTTTGTCACGTCTTGCGGCAGACAGGGAAAGAAATCATTGCCATCTCCGAGGAACAGATGCATCACTTTGCCGGAAATATGCTTCAGGTGGAGAACGGGAAAGGCGCATTGTTTCTAGTGATGTCTCAAAGTGCTTACGATTCGTTGGATGAAGGCCAGTTACAACGGCTGTCTAAGTATAACGCGTTGCTTCCCATGCCCATCCCTACCATTGAAACGCTGGGAGGAGGAAGTGCCCGTTGCATGATGGCGGAAATATTCTTGAAGAAAGAAAAACATTAAATGATAAAAAGCTTATGGATGCAAAATTATCGGCAGCTCAATTGATGGAGCTTGAGAACAAACATGGAGCACACAATTATCATCCTGTTCCTGTGGTATTGGATAAAGGAGAAGGTGTGTTTGTATGGGATGTGGAAGGAAAGAAATATTATGATTTCCTTTCCGCTTATTCGGCAGTGAACCAAGGACATTGTCATCCGCGTATTATCGATACGTTGGTAAAACAGGCGCGAAAGCTGACTTTGACTTCACGCGCTTTTTATAACAGCCAGTTGGGACGGTATGAAGAATTTGTCACCCGTTATTTCGGATATGACAAGGTTTTACCGATGAATACGGGAGCCGAGGCGGTAGAAACCGCATTGAAGCTTTGCCGCAAATGGGCGTATGAAGTAAAAAAGCTTCCCAAGGATACGGCGGAAATCGTTGTATGCCGGAATAATTTTCATGGGCGTACTACCACTATCGTTTCTTTCTCCATTGATCCGGACGCTTACAATAACTACGGACCTTTTACCCCCGGCTTTGTCGTGATTCCCTACAATGATGCCGAAACATTGGCGAAAGTGCTGGACGAACATCCTCATGTGGCCGGATTCCTGGTTGAGCCCATTCAGGGAGAGGCAGGTGCTTATGTACCCGATGAGGGATATTTGAAAAAATGTTACGACTTGTGCCGTGCCCACAATGTACTTTTTATAGCCGATGAAGTGCAGACCGGCATTGCCCGTACAGGTAAATTGCTGGCTTGTGACTATGAGAATGTTCATCCGGATATTCTGATTTTGGGAAAGGCTTTATCGGGTGGGGCCTGTCCTGTTTCTGCGGTATTATCATGCAATGAAGTGATGGATGTTATCCGTCCGGGGCAACATGGCTCCACTTTTGGCGGAAATCCTATTGCTGCGGCAGTGGCTGTTACGGCGCTTGAGGTAGTACGGGACGAACAGTTGGCGGACAGGGCATACAGGTTGGGACTGATATTCCGGGAAGAGATGAGAAAACTGTGCGAAACATCTCGTGTGGCTTCTTTTGTCCGGGGCAAGGGATTGCTGAATGCGTTGATAATCAATAATGATGAAACGAAGGATTTGGCGTGGGAGATTTGCTTGAAATTGGCCGAAAACGGTTTGCTGGCCAAACCGACACATACGAATATTATTCGTTTTGCTCCGCCATTGGTGATTACAGAGGAACAATTAAAGGAGTGTATCGAAATTATAAAGAAGACGATTGCTTTGTTTGAATAAAGGATTTTTTATCCTGTCTTTTAGGGGTGGATTCAATCTGCCCCTAAAATCGTTTTCACTGATACCCACCTGTTTGTGACGCTTCATCTTTCATTGTTCCATACTGTTTGGCTATAGAAAAGGTAATTATTTGATGAGGCTGTTTCTTCTTGATAAGAATATTTAATGCAGTTATATCCGGTTAACTCGGAAATAATTTCTATCTTTGCACCCCGAATTAAAAAATAGACGTATGATGCCGTGAATAGCGGTCGTGTATTCTAGAACACCACGTAAAAAACAGGAGAAATGAAGAATAATAATACTGTATCTGTATCGTTCATGTTGCTTGGCATACTGTTTTGTGTATGTCTTGTCGCAGCAAATTTATTGGAAACCAAAGTTGTCCAGATCTGGAAAATTACGGCAACAGCCGGACTGGTTGTATTTCCTATCTCTTACATTATCAATGATTGTATAGCCGAAGTATGGGGCTTCCGCAAGGCACGTCTTATCATTTGGATGGGTTTTGCCATGAATTTCATGGTGGTAGCTTTGGCGCAGCTTGCCATTCTGATGCCCGCAGCTCCGTTTTGGGAAGGAGAGGAGGGCTTCAACTTCGTTTTCGGCATGGCGCCCCGCATCGCTGTAGCCAGTCTGACCGCTTTCTTGGTCGGCTCTTTTCTCAATGCCTATGTCATGAGTAAAATGAAGCTGGCTTCGGGAGGAAAGAACTTTTCACTTCGTGCCATCACTTCCACTTTGGTGGGTGAGAGTGCCGATTCCATGATTTTCTTTCCTGTTGCCTTTGGAGGTTTGATGCCTGCCGGTGAACTGATAAAGATGATGGTTATTCAGGCAGTGCTCAAGACACTCTATGAAATTATTATCCTGCCCGTTACCATCCGTGTGGTAAATTACATCAAGAAGGTGGATGGCAGTGATGTCTTTGATGAGCATATCTCATACAATATATTGAAAATCAAAGAACTTTAATAAGATGCTGATGTGTCAGTGTGCCGGTTAGCCAATTACCATGCGGTATATGGCGCAGCATATCCACATAGCGCGGCAATTGGCACATTGGCGTATTAGTAAATTGAAAAATTGTCAACAATGAATAAAAGTGACGCATTGGTTGTGTTCAGCGGAGGGCAGGACTCAACCACTTGCCTGTTTTGGGCAAAAAAACATTTCCGCAAAGTGTATGCTTTAAGCTTTATCTATGGACAAAAGCATGTGAAGGAAGTGGAGCTGGCCCGTGTTATTGCCGGAAAGGCAGGGGTGGAGTTTAAAGCGATGGATGTTTCCTTTATAGGCAACCTGGGTAAAAATTCGCTGACAGATACTACGATAACGATGGATGAGGTGAAGCCTGCCGATAGTTTCCCTAATACGTTTGTGCCGGGGCGGAATTTGTTCTTTCTGAGCATTGCGGCTGTCTATGCACGCGAATTGGGAATCAATCATATCGTGACCGGTGTGTCGCAGACAGACTTCAGCGGTTATCCCGATTGCCGGGATGCTTTTATCAAGTCGCTGAATGTGACATTGAACCTTGCCATGGACGAGCAGTTCGTGCTTCACACTCCGCTGATGTGGATTAATAAAGCGGAAACATGGGCGTTGGCGGACGAATTGGGCGTGCTCGATTTGATCCGGCATGAAACGCTGACTTGCTATAATGGCGTACAGGGGGATGGCTGCGGTCATTGCCCGGCCTGTAAGCTCCGTCGTGAAGGATTGGAAAAGTATCTGGAGATAAAGGCGGAAAGAGAGAAACGATAGGATAAACGAAGGTGTTTTCTCTTTGTATGAAAGGTGTTCCTTTCTTGCCGGGTATATCGTTTCACTTTAGTGAGCAAATTTTATCACTGAAGTGAAGAAGTTTCATCACTCAAGTGGTACAGTTTCATCACTTCAGTGAAACGATGTACTTGGCAGGGAGAGAATTTCTATTCCAAGGTATGAAAGAGAAAACATGAATATGAAAAAAACAGATTTTAATGGAAAGAAAAGATGAATTGACCCTTCTCGGGTCGAAGACCGAGTACAGGCAAGATTATGCTCCCGAAGTGTTGGAGTCCTTTGTGAACAAACATCCCGGAAACGACTATTGGGTACGTTTTAACTGTCCCGAATTTACCAGTTTGTGTCCTATTACAGGACAGCCCGATTTTGCGGAAATCCGTATCTCCTACCTGCCTGATGTGAAAATGGTGGAGAGCAAGAGCTTGAAGCTGTATTTGTTTAGTTTCCGTAATCATGGCGATTTTCATGAAGATTGCGTGAATATCATCATGAAAGATTTGATTAAGCTGATGGATCCTAAATATATTGAGGTGACGGGCATTTTTACTCCGCGCGGTGGTATTTCCATTTATCCGTATTGTAATTACGGCCGTCCGGGTACTAAGTATGAGGAATTGGCGGAGTATCGGATGCGTAATCACGATTTATAGATGTATCTCTTGGAATGATTAGATAGATTGTGGGCTCAAATATTTGCTGGTTTTGAAAATTTGTTCTATTTTTGCACTCCGAAAAAAGGAGAGGTGCTCGAGTGGTTGAAGAGGCACGCCTGGAAAGCGTGTATACCCCAAAAGGGTATCCGGGGTTCGAATCCCCGTCTCTCCGCGATAAAGGCTGAGAATCAGTAAATAGCAAAACAAATGCTCGGTTTTATACTCAATAATGTAAAGCTGGGTCTTTTTGTGTTATTTGAGAAACAAAATAGTGTTTGGATTTGTAGCCTCATTTTGAAAAAGATAATATTCTATATTAGAATGAAAAGATATATTAAAGGTTGCCTTTGTATATATGCGGATGCATTACATAGGCAACCTTTAGTTATTTAAGGGGTAATTACTAGGGAAATGTTTCTGCAATTTGTTTGGCAACGCGTTTTATAGCACTTCTGATGTCTGCGGATACGCTGAATCCTAAGGTGGTGTATGCACCGCGACATGAAGCTATCGGGCGGCCGGTGAGGTAATCTATGAAATTTACAGTTACAATGGATTTTTCTTCTAAAACATCTACCCCATATTTTACCATAAGCAGTTTTGACTGTTGTGTAGCAGTCAACTCGTTTATACGCATATCATTGATTAACTTAAGACGGGAGCCTTCTACGGCATCAAACAATTGTATCTCGTATTCCATCAATTGAGCCGGAATATGATAAGTGTCATTGTTGATAATTGAAGCATATTCATATTTTGACAAATCAACATTTTGCGATACGACACTTTTAGAGGTTGTACAAGATGATGCTGTTATTCCGACTAAAAACAGGAATGTGATAATTATTTTATTCATAGAATTGTTATTTAGGTTCTATATGCAAATAATATCTTTCTTGTACTAACTCGTCAGTGCCGTCAGAAAGTTGATGCAACATCAACATATGAGTGGTTGGATTTTCCCAATACAATTCAGCTTTCACACCTTTCTCAGGCAGGCATTTGAATAAGTTTTCTTTCTCTTTGGCATCTTGTCCCTTGCCAAAATTGTTTTCCATCAGTGTCTTGATGGCTTTTTCTGTTGTTGGCGGAAAATCTGCATCTGATAGCGATTTATGATTTACCGGGATAATTTGGGAATAAGGAGCGTCGTTCTTTGCAACAATGTCGTATACCTGATATTCAAAATCTCTATCCAATAGGCAATAGGCTGTTAGATTCTGAGGATTCTGTAAGACAATCGTACCCCATTCAAGTCCTAAGAAGTCGCGATTATAAAGCGTTGTATTGAGCGAAGTCTCATATTCCACTTTTCCATGACGGTAGCCTTTAAGACGGCTTTTTACAGTACCACTCTTGAAAAAGTGTGAACTCCATTGTTTAGAAAGAATCTTTTCTTCTCCTTCTGCTGTAACATTATGTTCATAGATTTTGAACGTGTGAGGAAAATGATCTGCACTCCACACAATAGAATCGTAATAGTTTGTAAACTTAGGAAAAACTGTAGGCATATAATGACCGTTTATGTCCGTTATTCGAAATGTTATCAAATCGAGGGGTGATGGCAACAGACTTTCAATATGCATCAAGGGAGTAAATTCTGCCATAATCATCTTGAACTTAGCTTCTTCCGGCAAAGCCTCCGGTTCTGGGTCTGGTTGTCCATTATCTTTAAAGATTCTGGATAAACAGATGGTTGTATAAGCTGTTCTTTCCCCGTCATTTGCCGAAATCCGAATCTCTTCGTATGCATCCGGAGAATCCGAAACAGACGGAGGGAAATGGATTTTCACTTGATTGGCTAATTTTGAATGTATCATTCTTTGTTTCAAATCTTCGTCTATGCTCTTCGAAATAGATTTTCCGTTGCATCTGATAGTTTTCCCCTGCATAAACTTCATGAATGAGGGAAAGCAGTTTCATGCTGAAATATTCGGGTAGTTTGGCTGTTGTTGCATCCGTTTCTGTTTCCGGTTGGCTGTCCGTATAGCTCTGCTGGTCGGTTTCTTCCGGCTGTTTTTCATTGGTATCTTTCATCTTCATGTTGAAGCATCTTTCAGCTGTTGGGGAGTTGGCATGGCTTTCTGTACCTCAATTTCCTTGGAAATATTCTGAATTTCAGTATCATATATCAGCAAATTCGTATTGGTTTCTGATGCGCTTTGCTTTAGCTTCTTGGTGGATCCGTTCTTTACCCGTTGCTTGTCTGCATCTCATTTGGCTCTGTCAATCCGGTAGCCCGTTGTAAACTGGGGCGTGGCTGGCAAAGATGACACACATACGGATATAGGTACGTTCTCTACGATTGGCACACGTTCTTTTTCCGATTCTCCAATGCCAAAATGATGTTACGCTTGATATTCATAATTGGCTGCGTTTGAAATTCTACACCTAAATATACACCCAATAATTGAGATAGTAAAAGACATTTAGAAAGATTTAGATTTACTCTCAAGTTCCTTTTCTTCGCAATGCGGAATGACAACTTCCTTTCGAATTGATGATAATATTAAAAAAGAACATCTACCCGGTTGCCTTGTATAAATAAAAAGACTGTTTTACGTAATTCTCTGTCCAGTGCACGTAATAAAAATACAATTGTATGTTTCTAACTTTGCACTATCAAAATAAACATCATAAAACAAGTATTTTTACTTAATAAAATAATCGGCGACAATATGAAAAAAACGTGCTTTTTTTTCTTTCTGCTGTTCAGCCTGCAGGCTTTCTCACAGAAGGTTGTGCTAAAAAACAACCTTGTCTATGACGCCCTGCTGACACCCAATCTTTCTGTGGAGCTCTCCCTAGGGAAGAAATGGACTTTGGATACCCAAGTGGGTATGAATTTCTTCTTTTATGAAAGTGATGCTACCGCAGGCGGTTA